>JAFANK010000359.1 GCA_019232725.1 Vulcanimicrobiota bacterium
GCTTTTGCATCGTCGCTAGATCAGGCTGGCCCGATGACCGCCGATGTGCGCGATGCGGCCATCACGCTGGGTGTCATCGCAGGCCACGATCCACTCGATTCCACGAGCGTCGACATAGCAGTCCCCGATTATGCTGCTGCGTTGCGCAGCGATTTGCAAGGCATGCGCGTGGGCATCGTGCACGAGTTTGAAGAGCAGATAGCATCTTTGGATTCGCAGCTAGCCGAGCTCTATCGCAGAGCCTACCACGTGCTTGAGGAGCTTGGCGCACGCCTGGTCGAGGTGCATCTGCCGCATGCGCGCTACGGCTTGGCGACCTATTATTTGATAGCGCCCGCTGAATGCTCGTCGAACCTGGCCCGCTACGACGGCGCACGCTACGGCGTCCGCGTGGATCCCGGCGGAGATGTCTATGAGATGTTCGAGCGCACGCGCGCGGCTGGCTTTGGCGACGAGGTGAAACGACGGATCGTGCTTGGGACGTATGCGCTCTCGGCGGGCTATTATGACGCGTACTACGTTCGGGCGCAGAAGATCCGGACGCTCATCAAACGTGATTTCGATCAAGCGTTTGCGGCGTGTGACATCATCGCCGGGCCCGCGGTGTCGTGCCCGGCGTTCGAGCTTGGCGCCAAAAGCCAAGACCCGGTCGCTATGTATCTCATGGATTACTTCACGATTCCGATGAGCCTGGCGGGCTTGCCGGCGTTGTCCGTGCCTGCCGGGTACATCGGTGCGCTACCTGTGGGCTTGCAGATCGTCGCGCCCGCCTTTGCAGAGCAGGTCATGCTCGGCGCTGCCCACGCGTACGAACAAGCCACGCGGCACGCTTGGGCCGCAACGCCGGCGGTAGCGCAGAGCGTTGGGAGCACGTCGTGAGCACCGCGGCCATTCGTGGTGAGACAAACTTCGAGGCGGTCATCGGACTCGAGGTGCATGTCGAGTTGTCGACCCAGAGCAAGATGTTCTGCGGTTGTCGCAACGAGTTCGGCGCTGAGCCGAACACTCACGTCTGTCCGATCTGCCTCGGGATGCCAGGAACGCTGCCTGTGATCAACCGGCGCGCCGTGGAGTACCTGTGCAAAACCGGTCTTGCGCTCGGGTGCACGATCGCGACGGACTCGAAATTCGACCGCAAGAACTACTTTTATCCGGACATGCCCAAGAATTACCAGATCTCGCAGTATGACATGCCGCTCACGACCGGCGGTGGCGTGCAATTGCCTTCCGGTAAACTCGTGCGCCTCAATCGCATCCACCTCGAAGAGGATACCGGCAAGACATTCCACGCCGGTGGCCACATGGCAGCGGCGGAGCACACGCTTATCGACTACAACCGTGCCGGCGTACCCCTCATGGAGATCGTCACCGAACCTGACATCGCAAGTCCTGAGGAAGCGGAGATGTACCTAGGACAGCTCAAAGCGGTGCTCTCCTATCTCGGCGTGTCCGATGTGAAGATGCATGAAGGCTCGTTGCGCTGCGATGCCAACGTGTCGATCCGCCCCGTTGGAACGACGGCGTTGGGTACGAAGGCAGAAGTCAAGAACATGAACTCGTTCCGGTCGGTCGTCCGCGCCTTGCGCTATGAGATCGAGCGGCAAGAGGCCGCTGTGCGCGCAGGCGAGCGGATCGTCCAGGAGACACGCAACTGGGATGAGGGACGCGGGCTCACCTACTCGACGCGCTCCAAAGAGCAAGCGCACGACTATCGCTATTTCCCGGATCCCGACCTCGTGCCATTGACGATCGAGCGTGAGACGATAGCGCGCTGGAAAGCCGAGATGCCGGAGCTGCCGGTCGCCAAGCGCGAGCGCTTGGTCCGCGAGCACGGCCTTTCCGAGTATGAGGCTGGCATCCTCACCGAAGATGTCGCGACAGCGGACTATTTCGAAGCCGTTGCGCATGCCGCGAAGTCCGCGAAACAGGCAGCGAATTGGCTGCTCGGAGACGTGCGCCGGCTGCTGGAAAAGCACGAGCTCACGCTTGCCACCACCCGCATGCGTCCGCAACAGCTCGCCGAGCTGATCGCGCTGGTCAGCGCCGGCACCATCTCAGGCAAGGCGGCGAAAGAAGTGTGCGACGTGATGGTCGCGACTGGCGAAGCACCGAGCGCTGTCGTCGAACAGCGCGGGCTCGCACAGACGTCGGATACGAGCGAGATCCAAGGGCTGGTTGATGCAGTCGTGAGCGCGAATGGCGATTCGGTGGCGTCGTATAAGGCCGGCAAGACCAAGGCGCTCGAGTTCTTGGTCGGGCAAGTCATGAAAGCTAGCCGCGGCAAGGCCAACGTGGACATCGTGCGCGCGCTCCTGCTGGAGCGTCTGGGGTGAACGCCCAGAGCGCGAGCCGCTTGGATGCCGCGCTCGAGAGCTTGGAGTTTGCAGACGTCCTCGACGCTATCGCCGCCTGCGCGACGTCCGCACCTGGGCGCGAAGCGGTGCTCGCGTTGCGGCCCCACTTCCGTGACCGCGCGCGGGCCCACCAGGAACTCGAGCTGGTGGACGACGCTGCCGGATTCTTGCAAGCCGGTGGGGACATCGCGTTTGCCGGAGCAGTCGACACCTCGTCGTTTATCGAGCGGGCCGAAAAAGGTTCGGCTTTGTCCGCCGTCGATCTGCGATCCATCGCCGATAGTGAACGGGCGCTCCGCGCAGCGGTCGCCGCCGTGCGGGCCGACACGCGACCAGCAGGCGTCCTGCGCGCACTTGCAAGCCGGCGTCAGTCCACTGATGACCTCATCTCAAGCATAGATCATGCGATCGAACCTGAAGGTCGCGTCGCCGACGCTGCGTCGACTGAGCTCTCGTCCATCCGGCGTCAGCAACGTGGCCTGCACGAGCAGGTGCGCGAGCGCTGCCGCACGATCACGCTCAACCCCGAGCTGTCCAAGATGCTGTCCGAGCCGATCGTCACCGTTCGTGCGGGGCGGTATGTCGTGCCGGTGCGGTCCGAGTTCGCATCGCACTTCCCCGGTGTCGTGCATGACCAATCCGCCTCCGGCGCGACGGTTTTCATGGAACCGCTTGCTTCGGTCGAGGCGAACAACAAACTCCGAGGTCTGCAAGCCGCCGAGGAACGCGAGGTCGCACGCATCCTCGCTGCGTTATCAGCCCGCGTCGGCGAGCTTGCCGAACCGCTGCGCATGAACGCCGAGCTGCTGGCCGGCCTCGACAGCATCGGTGCGCGCGCACGGTGGGGGATCGCGCGCGACGCCGGACCTCCGGCGCTCGTCGACGAGCCGATCATCCGCGTCGTCCGCGGCCGTCACCCACTGTTGCGCCGGGAAGCCGTGCCGCTCGACTTCGAAATCGGGGATGCCTTCGATGCCGTAGTGGTGTCTGGTCCGAATATGGGCGGCAAGACCGTCGTGCTCAAAACGGTCGGGCTGTTCTGCCTTTTGGCGTATGCCGGCATTCCGCTGCCGGCCGCTGCAGGGACGACGATCGGGGAATTCGCTGATGTGGCGTGTGTGATCGGCGACGAACAATCGATCCAAAACGACCTATCATCGTTTTCAAGCCATCTCGCGCACCTGCGTGCTGCGATGTCACAGCTCGGCCGCCGTTCCCTCGTTTTAGTGGACGAGATCGGTAGTGGCACGGAGCCCACGGCCGGCGCCGCCCTCGCTCAGGCCTGGATCGAGCACGCGATCCGCGCCGGCGCCCGGGTCGTGGTCACAACGCACTATACCCAGCTCAAGACCTTCGCTGCCCAAGCCGACCGAGTGCGCAACGCGTCGATGTTGTTCAATCCAGACACGCATGCTCCCACGTACGTGTTCGCCTTGGGTATTCCGGGTCAATCGCTCGCCTTTGCGCTCGCCCGGACCATGGCGCTCGATGCGCGTCTGATCGCGCGAGCGGAGGCCCTGGTCGGCGTGGATGCGCAAAATCTCGAATCGACGTTCGCGCGTCTTGCACAAGATCGCGAGGCGCTGCAGCGCGAGCGCCGCGACGTCGAGCAGATGACCGCGACCTTGCACGAGCGTGACCGATCGATGCGCCAGCGCATCGCCGCGCTGGAACAAGAGAAGCTCGCATTCGAACGCCGTGCGTCGGCAGAGCTGGCAGCAGCAGTGCAAGCCGTCCGCGATCAACTCGTCGCCGAGGCCGAACGCCGCTCGGACGTGGCGGCCCGGCAAGCTGCAAAGCCGCTGCCCCAGAGCGAACGGCTTTTGGCCGATACGCTTGCCGAGATGCGTCGCAGCCTTGGGCTCGAGAGTGCGCCTGCCGGTGCCGAGCCGCGCGGCCTGCACATTGGCGACAACGTGTACGTGCGCAGCTTCGACCAAAGCGGCGTTGTGAGCGAAGTGTACAGCCGGGAAGTGCTGGTCACGCTCGGCAACGTGAAGACGCTCGTGCCGATAGCCGATGTATCCCTTGCGCCTGGTGCGCCGCCGAAAAACGCGCACGAACGCTCGGGGCCGCACCGTGCTGGCCCTGGCCGGCCGCAATCCGAAGCGCAGAGCGCAGCAGCCACGGCGACCACAGAGGTCGACGTGCGCGGCATGCGCGTTGACGATGCCTGGCCACTTGTGGACAAAGCGCTGGACAACGCGAGCCTGGCGGGCTTGAGCGAACTGCGCGTGATCCACGGAAGAGGTACGGGCCAGCTCATGCGCGGAATCCGCGAGTTTTTAGACGGCCACCCTCAGGTCGTCTCGGTATCGCATGCGTCCGATCGCGAAGGCGGCACCGGCGTCACGGTGGTCAAACTGGCCTAGGAAGATGAACGCACAGCAGCAACTCGACGTGCTCACCCGGCGCTGCGTCGATGTGGTCACGCGCGAGGACTTGGTCGCCAAGCTCGAACGCGGCCACCGGCTACGCGTGAAGTTAGGCATCGATCCGTCGGGACCTGAGCTGCATCTCGGCCACGCAGTCGTCCTCCGCAAGCTTCGCGATTTTCAGGACCTCGGACATGAAGCCGTCCTCATCGTCGGTGACTTCACGGCGCAGATCGGCGACCCGACGGGGTTGTCGGCTGCGCGCAAACCGCGAACAAAAGCCGAGATCGAAGCCGACATGCGCTCGTACGCCGAACAAGCCGCGCTCATCTTGGACATCGACAAGGCAACCGTACGCTTCAATAGCGAATGGCTGGCGCCGATTTCGTTCGCCGATCTTATCGGCTTGAGCGCCAAGATCACGGTCGCGCGGATGCTGGAACGTGACGACTTCACCAAACGCTTTCACGCAGGCTCGCCCATCGGCTTGCACGAGTTTCTGTATCCGTTAGGGCAAGCGTATGATTCCATCGCCATCAAGGCCGACGTGGAGCTGGGCGGCACCGAGCAGCTTTTCAACCTGATGATGGGGCGGCGCATGCAAGAAGAATTCAGTCAGGCGCCCCAGGTCTGCATGACGCTGCCCATTCTCGAAGGCACGGATGGCGTTCAGCGCATGGGCAAGAGCCTCAACAACTTTATCGCGTTGCGCGACACACCACAAGATATGTTCGGCAAGGTGATGTCGATTCCGGACACCCTGATCGGCCGCTATTTCCGCCTGGCCACGACGCTCGCACCGGCCGAGCTCGATGCGATCGATGCGGAACTCGCATCAGGCGCGCTGCGACCGCGCGATGCCAAGCTCAAGCTCGCGTTCGAAATCGCAGGACTCTACCATGGGCCAAACGCCGCCGTGGTCGCGCGCGAGCATTTCGAGAAAACAGTCGTCCGCAAAGAGCTGCCCGACGAGATGCCGAGCCACGCATTAGCCGACGGTGACGCGCGTGTGATGCTCGGCAAGTTGCTCGTACTCGTCGGGTGGGCGTCATCCAATCGCGAGGCACAACGGCTCGTCCAGCAAGGGGCTATCAAGATCGATGGCGTGCGGGCGGACGATGTGCGCCACATCGAGCCGACGTGGCACGGCAAGGTGCTCCAAAAAGGCAACCACCAGTTCCTCAAAATAAAGTAGGGTCGGCACTTCACGTGCCGACCAGGTTAATGTAGGGTGGGCACTTTATGTGCCCACCATGATAGTGTGGATTGGCACTTGCCACCTCACCCGTTCGTCGCATCCGCAGCGTCAGATGCGCTACGGCGCAGCTCAC
>JAFANK010000354.1 GCA_019232725.1 Vulcanimicrobiota bacterium
CGACATTCGCGACGAAGCGTTCTGCCAGCAGTTGGTGTCCGATGCCGTGGAGCGATTGGGTGGACTCGACATCCTTGTGAATAACGCCGCTCGCCAACAGGCACAAGAACATATCGCAGACCTGTCGACCGAACAATTCGATTGGACATTCAAAACCAACGTCTACGCGATGTTCTGGATCACAAAGGCTGCAGTGCCCTACATGCGACCGGGCAGCACCATCATCAACACCGCTTCCGTACAAGCCTATGAACCATCGCCGCACTTGCTCGACTACTCGCAGACGAAAGCGGCGATCGTCGCGTTCACGAAAGCACTGGCAAAGCAACTCGCACCAAAAGGCATTCGAGTGAACGCCGTTGCGCCGGGGCCCGTGTGGACAGCGTTGCAAGTCACTGGCGGACAACCCCCGAAAAATCTTCCGCAATTCGGGGCCGACACGCCATTCGGACGGCCAGGCCAGCCTGCCGAGCTTGCGCCAGTGTATGTGACGCTCGCGGCAGCCGACGCTAGCTTCAGCACCGGGCAAGTCTACGGCGCCTCAGGCGGTAGCGGTAACCCGTAGCCGCACGGCGAGCGCGGCGGCGAACATCCCCAGCACGATGATCAGTGACTCGAGCGCTCTCGAGATCATTCCATGCCGGTAACCAGCACCGGCGAAGAGCAGATCGCGGCCGTGCACGAACACCGCGCCCAAACACCACACCGCTCCCATAACCCCTAGCAGAACGACGCCCGAAGCACTGCCTCGGAGTGTGAGGGCGATGCCGATCAGCTGCAACGCATACGCTGTCGCGAGCAGCGCATAGGTTATGCTCGCCGGAATACCGAGCCGCAGGAGATCGCCGTAGTGGAAATCCTCAAGCGCGTGGGGAAACGACACGGCGATCAAGAGGCAAGTGACCATCACTAACGCTACACGCACCGTTTGAGTTTTCTCGGTGCTGCACGCGCGCTACTGCTGCAGGTTCATGCCAGCGGCAGGTTGGGTCACAGCCGGGGAGAAGCGGCCGCCATGGGCATCGCCAACGCATCGTCGACGATCGATCGAACACGGTTGCGCACGCTCCACGCGCGTGAAGTAGAGCAGTTTGTTCAATCACACCCAAAATCGAAGGCGTTGTCGCAGCGCGCCGCCGCTTCATTGCTCCAAGGCGTGCCGATGAACTGGATGACGAAGTGGGCTGGTCCGTTTCCCGTCTTTGCCGCGCAGGCCTGCGGCGCTCACTTCAGCTGCATCGACGGGCACGACTATGTGGATCTTTGCATGGGCGACACGGGAGCGATGAGTGGACACTCGCCGCCGGCGGTCGCCATCGCGATCGCTGCGCAAGCGCGCCGCGGCATCACGCTCATGTTGCCATCTGAAGACGCGGTGTGGGTTGGCGAGGAGTTGCAGCGCCGTTTTGGCCTTCGCTACTGGCAATTCGCACTCACCGCTACCGACGCCAATCGTTTCTCGGTCCGCATCGCCCGCCAGATCACCCACCGCCCCAAAATCCTCGTGTTCAACTATTGCTACCACGGTTCAGTCGACGAGACGTTCGCCACGCTTGTAGATGGCACGGTCCAACCGCGAAGCGGTAACATCGGACCGCCCGTTCATCCATCTGCGACGACACGAGTCGTCGAGTTCAACGACGTCGCCGCGCTCGAACGCGAGCTCAACGCAGGCGACGTGGCTTGCGTGCTGACCGAGCCTGCGTTGACCAACGTGGGGATCGTCCACCCGGAGCCAGGTTTTCACGCTGCGCTTCGCGACCTCACACGAAAGCACGGCACGCTGCTTATCATCGACGAGACCCACACAATTTGCGCAGGACCGGGCGGCTATACCGCCGCGCATAACTTGGAACCCGACATGCTCACGCTGGGGAAACCGATCGGCAGTGGCATTCCCGGCGCCGTCTACGGCTTCACAGAAGCTATAGGAGAGCGAATCGTCGCGCAGACGAAGCTCGAGGAGTGTGACACGGGCGGCATCGGTGGCACCCTTGCTGGCAACGTTCTCTCGCTCGCCGCCATGCGCGCGACGCTGCAACACGTGCTCACCGATGAGGCATATGCGCGCATGATCCCGCTCGCACAAGCGTTCACCGCCGGGGTCGAGCAAGCGATGCGGGCGAGCGGCTTGCCGTGGCATGTCACGCGCCTGGGCTGCCGGGCTGAGTACCTCTTCACCGCGCAACCGCCTCGCAACGGGGACGAAGCTGCGCGTTCAGCTGACGCAGAGCTCGACCGGTTCATGCACCTGTACGCCCTGAACCGCGGCATCTTGCTCACTCCCTTCCATAATATGGCGCTTATGTGCCCCGCCACGTCGGCGGCCGATATCGACCGCCACACCCAGGTTTTTCGCGAGGCGGTGCACGAGCTCAGCGCCTAAACCCGCGCTCTGCGTCCTTGGCCCGCACTCCAGCCGTGAGCTGGGTCACCCTGCGAGAAAATACGCATACCGCGCCGATATCCTACTATATGAGGAACTTCAGTCTTATCGGTATTCTCATCACGCTCGCACTGATCGCGTACATGGCCAAGGGCATGCTCGCGCCGCACGTGTCGCACGATCCTAACGATCGCTCCACCGTCGAGTATTGGGTCAGCCACGACTCGGATCGCGACGTCATGCTGTCGTATTGCAACAACCATCCCGATCAGCAGGGTTCCGATGACTGCAAGCTCGCGATGGCGGCGCAAACACAACTCGACACGGGTGCTGCCCAGCGCAACATGGGTCAAGGGAACACGACCGGCGTGACGCAGGGAACGTCAAACGCAGCCGACCAGCTCGAGGCGCAGAAAGACGCGAACAACCTGCCCTAGCGGCAGCGTCATTATCGCGCGAGTATTAGCTAATCGTCGCCACGTCATGCGGCGCGAGCTGTAGAACCGCGCCCCGATCGGCGATGACGATCGCCTGATTTTGTGCCACGCGTCCGGCTGGTATCGAGCGATCCCCTTGCACGAGGTGAGCGACCATGCTCGCCTTTTCCTCGCCAGTGACGAGCCACAGAATAGTCCGCGCTCTATTGAGCACGGGATATGTCAGCGTCATCCGGCGGCGGCCTTCATAGGGTTCTGTCACCGCCACATCACGGTCGTTGACCTCGAGGACCGGGTCCCAGGGAACAAGCGAGGCCGTGTGTCCATCGGGACCTAATCCGAGGTGGATGAGATCGAGCACTGGCGGCGTGCCGGCATACGACCGCAGCGTTTGCGCATACTGCGCGCTCGCGGCCTGCAGATCGGGCTCATCGACCGGCATCGCGTGGATTTGATCCACGTGCAGCGGACAACGATCGAGCAATGCCTGCTTGAGGTGCGTGAGATTGCGATCCGGGTCGCCGTCTGGCGCAACCCGCTCGTCGACTTGGAACACCTGCGTCACACCCCAGGGTACCTCTTCGCCGGCGAGCGCCTGTAACATGATCCACGGCGTGTGTCCTCCGCTCACGGCGAATAAGAAACGTCCGCGATCTTGCACGGCCGCCCGTGCCGTGGTCGCGATCGCCACTGCAGCTCCTGCAGCAGCGGCATCCGGCGTCGCAAACGCCTCGATCCGCATCCGTGAAACCTTTATGTCTGCTTGGAAGGTGGGGCAGTTTGATTC
>JAFANK010000131.1 GCA_019232725.1 Vulcanimicrobiota bacterium
GTTTGGCGAGGTAATCGTTGACCGTGACCAGATGGACGCCTTTGCCCTGCAGCGCGTTGAGATACACGGGCAGTGTCGCGACAAGCGTCTTGCCTTCGCCGGTGCGCATCTCGGCGACCTTACCATCGTGCAACACCATGCCGCCGATAAGCTGGACATCGAAATGGCGCATGTTAAGGGTGCGCCGTGCAGCCTCTCGGCAGACGGCAAAAGCCTCAACGAGCACGTCGTCGAGCGCGGCACCCTGCTCGAGCCGCCGTTTGAACTCTGGGGTCTTGGCCGCGAGCGCCTCGTCGCTGAGTGCAGTGACCTGTGATTCGAGCTCGTTGATCCGGACGGCGATCTTGCGCAGGCGGGCGACCTCCCGGTCGTTCCCGTCCACCCACGAGCGGATACTGCTGAGCACGGACACCTAAAAAAGCTTCCTTCTATACTGATGAGCGCGGAGCACGCCTGGGTTACGAGATGGTTTCGATAAGGCCGAGCTGACCTCCGCGTCTTTTATATAGTACGTTGACGGCCCCGGTTTGGTCGTTGACGAAGAGGAAAAAGTCGTGCCCGAGGAGCTCCATCTGGTGCGCTGCATCCTGGGCGGTCATCTTCCGAACGTCTATCTTCTTATACCGGACGATCCGCAGCGATTTGTCCGCTTCATCGGACTCCTCTTCAGCCTGTGGCCGTGCGGCCGACTGCTTGCGCGACCGCGCGCGGCTGGGTGCCTCTTCGGCCTTGCCGTTAAAGCGGGCGTGGTGTCCCCAATGTTTGGTCTTGTACTTTCGGATTTGCTGCTCGAGGCGATCGCGCACGAGGTCGATCGAAGCATACATGTCGGGCGATCGCTCCTCTGCTTTTATGAGAAAGTGTTTGAGCGTGAGCACGACGTCGACGATCTGAACGGCTCGCTCCGTGCGCAAGGTGATGTGCGCCGATTCGATCGGTTCGAGATAGTGAGCGAGGTGACCGATCTTCTCTTCCGCGTACGAACGCAGCGCGCTGGTGACCTTGAGGTTGCGGCCTTTGATGTATATCTTCATGCGCACACCTGCTCCCACGTCGGTCGGATTGGCGGCATTCGTCCGGCGGCATGCGCCTCCTCCCATGGAGAGGGCACAGCCTGGAACAGCGACGCCGGCGCGTTCGCATGGACCCGGTCGCGCACCGTTTGATGATATGACCACCATGCCGTCACCGCGATCACCACTGCGCAGATCAGTGCGATGATGATGCGCGCGATGATGTACGGACGCTGCGGCCGGGTCTTGATGATTTGCCGTTTTTGATTCACTGCAATGCGACGCGGACGGGATCGTTGATCTCAGGCAATGAGAGACGCGCCTGTAGTTGCGACAGCGTCACGAATTCAAAGCCTGCTGCGCGGTAGGCCTTGACGATGCGCGGGAGCGCCTCCAGCGTGGCGAATTTGCCGTTGTGCAGCAATAGGACGGCGGGCGAACGGCCATGGGCAAGCACGTTGTCGACGATGCGATCGGCCGTCAGCACACGCCAATCACCCGGATCGACATCCCAGAGCGCGACCGTGTCACCTGCTGCACGGGCGGCATCGATCGTCGCTGCGTCATACGCGCCATGGGGTGGCCGAAAATACGTCGGGCGTATGCCAGTCAATCGGCGGATCGTGGTCGCACCTTCGGTGATCTCCATCGCCTGCTGCGGCTGCGACAACGTCTTCATCTCGGGATGCGTCTGCGTATGGTTGCCGAGCTCGATCCCCGCGGCGTGCGCGCGCAGCGTCAGCGCGGGCTGCTCTTGCGCATCGCGACCGATGATGAAGAACACCGCGGGGACGTTGAGTGCGTGCAGTTCGGCGACGAGCAACGGTGTCGTGACCGGAAACGGTCCATCATCAAACGTGAGCACCGCCAACCGCGGCCGCTTCGGCGGCGTGACGATGTCTTCGACGTCTTTGAGCATGCGCCGTGCAATGGTGGCGGCCGGCGGGGCGACGACGTCGCGTGCGACCACGTCGGCCGGCACGATGACGGGAGTCGATTCAAGTTGGGCGTGATGCAACCAGCGTCGGAGCAGGATGATGGCGATGAGCACGACTGCGGCGACGACCCAGTCGCTCCATCGGCCAAAACGACCGGCGCGCGCCGGCCGCGGTGCATCGCTCATGCCCTCGCCGTTAGATGCGATAATCGCGACCGATGACGATCACGACATCCGCGCCCGCCACTTGGCGCAGCGCGATATGTGGATTGCGCACCGGTAGCTGTTTGGCTACTTCTCCGGCCGTCTTCTGGTCGGCTGTCTCTATCGTGGTCGTCGCGTTGTTGAAGTTCGCGGCGTTGCCGGTCTCGATCACGTTAAAACCGCGCTGGCGCAGGACGTCCGCGAGCGCCGATGCCACGCCCGGCGTACCCGATCCGTTCTCCACGCGAACGTGGACGTTGGACGGGTCGAAGTTATTGCCGTATCCCGCCACCAGATACATGCGCACGACTTTGTGCGCGTCCGATTGTGCAAAAAGTACGGACTCGCCGTTCGTCCAGCCGATGTCCACAGGCAACACCGCGCTATGCACCGATTGTGGCGAAACACCACGCATGCCGAGCGCGAGCTCGTACAGCTTGCCGAAGGGGATGTCGGTGCGGATGTTGTCCTTCACCACGCCGAGCAAGGCAGGCAAGTGCAACGCGATGCTGGGATCGCGCATGCGCTTGGCCAGGATCTGCACCACCTGCCGCTGACGGCGCATGCGTCCGAAATCGCCTTCCGGGTCATGGCGGAAACGGATGTAGCCGACCGCCTCATCGCCGTTCAGGTGATGCAGGCCCTTCTTTAAGTGGATGTGGAGGTGGCCCCACGTGTCGTCGTAGTCCATGTCTTTTTCGACGTCGACATCGATGCCGCCGAGCGCATTGATGATGTTCTTGGTCGCGTCGAGTCGCAGCACGACGTAGTTGTCAAACGCAGGCGTGCCGAGGTTTTTCACGACGGTGGACTCGACACGTTCAGGTCCGCCATCACCGTAGGCCTCGTTGATCTTGCCGTAGCCTGACTTCGGGATGTAGACCCAGAGGTCGCGCGGGATGGAAA
>JAFANK010000135.1 GCA_019232725.1 Vulcanimicrobiota bacterium
CGTACGCCCACGCGATGATCCCCGTCGCGCCCAAGTAACGAACGAAGGTATCGCGCCACAAGTGTGACGGCCGGGTATCACCCGGCCGTCATGGCTTCATCGCCTAGGATGCGACGCGGAAGGACTTGCGCCAACACGTTTTAGCGCTGCCCTTGGCGTTCCTAGAAGTGAGCCGACAACGTCGAGTTTGAGTTGCAAATCGTCAATGCTTCAAACAGAACTACTGAAATAGCTGCTTTCTGGAGAGTTCGAGCGTTCCCTGAGCGAACAGTAGGTATCTGTTTTTACCTAATGAGTGATGTAAAACGCGTGCGCGCTACACTCTGGTCGATTGCAAACGTCGCTGCGGTCACGACTATCGCCGTATTTTCCGCGTTTTATCTTATTTTAGCAATCGTTCCTACCCTTAACGGCACGCTGTTTGGCGACTTCGGCTTGACTGTCGACGCCACGTGGCACCATGTGAATGCCGTGACTCCTGGATCGCCGGCAGATCACGCGGGCGTTCAGGTCGGAGAAGGCATCACACCGGTCCATCTGCGCGACCGTCTTAGCCTCGTTGATTTCGTCTGGCCGACGACTGGCGAGCGCGCGACATACGTCGTCGAGCGAGCAAGTGGTCCTGAGGCTCTCACATTGATCGCCGTACAACGGCATGGCATTGTTGCCCTCGACACGATTCTCCAAATACTCTTTCAACTTGCTTTCATTATCTGGTTGATGCTCGGTGCAGTGCTTGCTACACGCCGTCCAAGTAAGGTGACATGGGGTTTCTATCTTACCGGTGTCGCTTGGATGTGGATAGTCGCGCCGACAGTGATAACGTTTATTCCAGACGCGTTGCTGCTCGTCTATAACGTGGTCTGGCAGTTGCTCATGTGCGCAGGAATTGTGGGTTTTCTCGTTTTTAGTCTGCGGTTTCCAACCAATCAAGTCACTGGATGGCGCGCAAAGCTTGATTCCATTGCGCCGCTGTACTTCTTAGCGCTCAGCTTTCTTACCGTGTTTGGCAATCTGCCCGCCTTTGTGAATGTGCGCCCTGAGCTGGCACGTTGGGTAGGGCCGGCGAACTACGTCCTGCTTGTCGCTGAAGCACTTGTCAGCATCCTTTGTGCCACTAGTCTCATAGGGACGTATCGGAGTTCTGTGGGACTCGAGCGAGAACGGATGAAATGGGTGGTGTTCGGATTGGTTTGTGCCGGTTTTAGCGGCCTATCATTAGTCTTGGTCATTGCGCTCCCAACCATCAGTCCGTCACTCGGCTACTTGACGTCCTCCTGGGTTGGCACGCTTGGAGCGCTACCGGTCATTGTTCTACCCCTTTCGGTTGGCTACGCTGTAGCCCGACATCGCGTCATCGATGTTCGGTTCGTAGCAAGCCGGGCTCTCGTCTACGGAATGATCACTCTCATTGCAATGCTGCTGCTCGTGCTCTGCGACTGGTTGTTTAGCAAACAGTTCAGTAATTCAAGAGGGCAGACTGCGGTCTTCGGCGGCATCACGCTACTTGTGGGACTTTCACTGAACGCAGCCCGACAGCGCATCGGGAAATTGATCGACTCGTTGTTCTTCCGTCAGCGGCATCGCACCGAACTTCGAACTAGCGCCTTGAGCGATGCAATGCATAAAGCGACCTCAAAGACAGATCTGTACGGGCCACTTACAACAGGAATCGCCGACACCTACTTTCTGGCTTCGGTTGCACTGTTCGAACAGTTGGGAGACGGAGGTCTCGTGCGTGTAGCAGCTGAGGGGTGGCCGCCTGGAAGTCTGTGGCATTTGTTGCCGGATGATCCAGTTGCCAAACGCGTCGGTTCACTGCGTCCCATGAACATAGAAGCACTTAGCTGCACGGAAGAATCGTTACCGGCCGGAGTTGCACGGCCATCGCTCATGATCCCGATTGTCACCGGAAAGATAGTGCCCGCGATACTCCTGTGTGGCGCTCATAAGAATGGGACTGCGTTGGATCCCGATGAAATGCGATCCATCCGCAGACTATGCGCCGACGCTGGGCTGGTCTACGGAACTACAAGGGCGTCGGAGATAGGCGCGGTGCCCGCGCGGCGCAGTGAGTTCCAAAGCACATAGTCTAAGTCAAACAAAACAGCGCGATCCCGATAGTAAGGAGTTGCGCTGTCCCAGTTGGTTGCGGGGGCCCGATATGTGAATTT
>JAFANK010000215.1 GCA_019232725.1 Vulcanimicrobiota bacterium
GGCGGACCCCACAGTATCATCGACGGCACTGCGCGTCGCTCGATTGCTGCGCGTAGCGCGGTGTCCGCACCGATGAGATGCTCTTGACCGACGAACTCATCAAGCGACAGCGGACGCATGCGAGCTGCGAGCGGTGCGGTCGGCGGCAGTGTCTCAGCCGAGGGTGCGGCGGGCAATGCCGCACCAGAGTCGCCGAAGAGTGACGGGTCGGAAGTCACGGTTGCTGCCACTTCGTGGGGAGGCTTGCATCTACCCCGCGCACAACGTGCTACAAGTCATGGAACGGCTGTATCTCGACCATGCTGCGACGACGCCGGTGCGAGCAGAAGTGCTCGATGCGATGTTGCCATTTTTCACGCGACTGTCGGCGAATCCATCCAGCATGCACGCAGGTGGTCAGCATGTCGCGCGCGAGCTAGCGGCTGCCCGCAGCCGTATCGCGCTCGCGCTTGGCGCGCGGCCGCAAGAGATCGTCTTCACGTCAGGCGGTTCGGAGGCCGACAATCTCGCGCTCTTCGGATCGCTGACCGGTCGCTTCGAGCGTGCGCACGTGGTCACGAGCGCCATAGAACACCACGCGGTGTTGCACGCCGCCCAGGCGTTGCGCGAACGCGGTCACAGGGTCACGATCCTCCCGGTCGATCGTGAGGGCCTTGTCTCAGGCGATGCGCTGCGCGATGCGCTCGACGGCACGCCTGCAGTCGTCAGCATCATGCACGGGAATAACGAAATCGGTACCATCCAAGATCTTTCCAATCTGACAGCCGTTGCGCACGAACGCGGCGGGCTCGTCCATTCCGACGCCGTGCAGACAGTCGGCCACATACCGGTCGACGTCAACGTCCTCGGTGTTGATCTACTGTCGCTGTCGGCGCATAAGTTCGAGGGACCCAAGGGCATTGGCGCGCTGTACGTGCGCCCGGGTGTGACGCTCGCGCCGCTCATCCACGGTGGGGGCCAAGAAGGTGGGCGCCGCTCGGGCACGGAGAACGTGCCTGGCGTCGTCGGCATGGCGACAGCGCTCGCGTTGGCGGTCGCCGAGCAGGAGGAGACGATGCAACGCGTGAGCGCGTTGCGCGACGCGCTGATCGACGGCATCATGCGCGCGATTCCGCACGCATCGCTCAACGGACCGCGCACGCGCCGGCTCCCGAATAATGTCAACGTGCGTTTCGACCGCATCGAAGGCGACACGGTCGTCCTCGGACTCGATCTGGCCGGCATCGACACCTCGACCGGCAGCGCATGCAGCTCGGGCTCGCTGGAGCCCTCGCACGTGACGCGGGCGCTTGGCTTGGAACCTGCACAGGCGCGCGGCGCTATTCGCATGTCGCTTGGACGCACAACGACGCGCGCAGATGTGGAACGTGTGCTCCAGGTCTTACCGCCGGTTGTGCAACGGCTCCGAGGCCTTGCCGGCGCCCTGACGGTGTAGCAGCAAGTGGCACGCTTTTTGATGCAGGCGCGGGACGGCGGGCCCTTGAAGCCGTCGGTCCACTCATGAGCACCCAGGACTTCATGTGGCTTGCGCTCGGAATAGCCGCACTCATCACGGCCGGCGGACTTGCATATCTTTGCATACGTGTGGGCATATTTGTGGACAAGCGGCAGTCGACGATGGAACGTGTCGAGCGGTTGTTAGATGGGTTGCAGGCGCCGGTCACGCAGACGCTGGAGCACGTCAACGGAGTGGCGGGCAATGTCGACGCGATGGTCGGGCGTGTCGATCGGGTGACGCAATCCATCGAGAAAGGCGCTTCAGGACTTGCCAAAGCTGCGGACAAAGCGCAGTCGGCAGTCTCGCCCACGGTCGCTAACGTCGTCGGTCTCGTCGCCGGCATCTCTCAAGGGGCGCAGCAGTTCTTCCGCACCCGGCGCGGCAACGGCGCGTCAACGGACTAACAGCGGCTCGATGTGCGACCAAGCGAAAAAAGAACGGAGTAGCAGCATGGACCAGGACGATCGCAGAGACTCGGGCTCGGGTTTCATCTCGGGCTTCATCATCGGAGGGCTGATCGGCGCAGCTGTCGCCATCGTGCTGGCCCCGCAGAGCGGCGAGGAGACACGGGACCTCATCCGCGGCAAGGCGCACGAATTCCGCGGCAAAGCGCTCGATCTGGCATCCGATCTCAAGGACCGGGCTTCAGATTTAGCGGACGATCTGCGTTCGCAAGCGGACGAATTGACTCGGCGCGGACGCGAGAGTTTCGAGTCGGTGCGCTCGCAGTTCAATGACGCGGTCGAGACCGGCCGGAAGGCCGCACAGGCAAAACGCGAGGAGTTCGAAACAGAATAGCAGTTCGGCGCAAGCTCGTCCGGCCTGTCATGCAGCGTCGCGGTCAGCGTACGCTCGGCGCGCCGCATTCCGGGGGCAGAAAAACACGGATGGACATCAAAGTCAACGTACGAGAGCTCGACGGCCAGCGGCCGGTGAGCGTGGTGGACCTCAACGGTGAGATCGACGTCTATACTTCACCGAAGGTGAAGGAGACGATCATGGGGCTCATCGACTCCGGCCATTATGCGCTCGTCATCAACCTTGAGAACGTGCGCTACATCGACTCGACGGGCTTGGGCGTGCTTATCGGCGGCCTCAAGCGCGTCCGCGAGCACTCGGGAGCCGTGAATCTCGTCTGCACGAACCCGCAAATAAAGAAGATCTTCGACATCACCGGGCTCGTGAAGATCTTCGGCATCTACGATACTGAAGCGCAGGCATGCGAGAACCTCTGACGCCGGTCACCGTGAGCGACGGAACGGGCTTGGTCGAGCTGCGCATACCGAGCAAGGCGGAGTGGGTCGGCGTCGCGCGCTTAGCCGTCGCCGGCATCGCCAGCCGCTTGCAATTCTCCATCGAAGACATCGAAGACCTCAAGTTGGCGGTTGCAGAGGCCTGCACCAATTGTATCCAGCACGCCGCCGGTGGCGATAGCGTCGCCATCACGTGCCGGATCTTCCCCGATAAGATCATCGTGCGGGTCGCCGACACCGGTTTTGGCGTGTCCGCTGCGGAGCTTGCACCAAAACGTCTCGGCGAACCGAGCGTCGGTGGCCTCGGCGTGTTCTTGATCCGTTCGCTCATGGACGA
This sequence comes from Vulcanimicrobiota bacterium, assembly GCA_019232725.1. Lineage (GTDB taxonomy): Bacteria > Vulcanimicrobiota > Vulcanimicrobiia > Eremiobacterales > Eremiobacteraceae > JAFANK01. The sequence goes on from JAFANK010000215.1 coordinate 3,089, forward strand.
CGTTGAGTACGAGCTGGACCCGCATGCGGGCACCACGCTCACCATGACGAAATTCCTTCGCACGTAAAAGAGTGATGAGTAGTTTTCCCTCACGCTCCCCAGAAGGACTGGGTGAGCGGTTCGACCGTCGACGGACGCGCGAGCTGTTCCACCGACTGGCCGCCGATCACGACGTGGGCGTGCGCGACGAGCTCGTCGTCTCGCACCTCAACCTGGCGCGGTATCTCGCGATGCGCTTCGCGCACCGCGGCGAGCAGATCGACGACCTCGTGCAAGTCGCGACGCTCGGGCTCATCAAAGCGATCGACCGCTACGATCCCACGCGTGGCGTCGAGTTCACCACCTACGCGGCGCCGACGATCATCGGCGAGATCAAGCGCTACTTCCGCGACAAGGGCTGGGCCGTGCGGGTACCCCGTCGGCAGCAGGAGCTCAACTTGGCGGTCAACCGCGAAATCGAGCGCGCAGCCATGGACCTGGGCCGCTCGCCAACGGTCGCCGATCTCGCCGGCCGCCTGTCGGTTTCGGAAGAAGAGATCATCGAAGCCCAAGAGCTCGGGCAGATGTACAATCTGTTGTCGATCGACTCCGAGCTTGCCGCCGACCGCGACGCGAGAGCATCCACGCTCATCGACTATCTCGGGCGTGAGGATCCTGAGCTCGCGCTGCTCGAGGACAAGGCCAATCTCGAACGTGCGCTGCGCGCGCTCGATCCGCGCGAGCGCGTCATCCTGTATCTGCGTTTTTATGAGAACGTGTCGCAATCCGAAGTGGCCAAGCGTTTTGGTGTCTCGCAGATGCACGTATCGCGGCTGCAAGCACGTGCGCTCGAGAAGCTGAAGCGAGAGCTCAAGTAAAAGAAGAATCATCGCCCCTCCGGCAAACGTCTGGCTGCAGCGAGATGAAACCCCAAGAGATCCGCACGTCGTTCATCGACTTCTTTGTGGCGCGGGGCCACGTGCTGCGTCCACCCGCAAGTTTGATCCCGGACGCGTTGTCGACGACGCTGTTCACGATCGCCGGCATGGAGCAGTTCGTGCCGGTTTTCTTGGGGCGTGAACCGGCGCCAGCGCCGCGCGTCGTCACGGTACAACGCTGTTTGCGGGTCGCCGGCGGCAAGAGCGATATCGACAACGTGGGGCGCACGGGCCGGCACGGCACGCTGCTCGAGATGCTCGGCAATTTTTCGTTCGGCGAATACTACAAGCGCGACGCGATCGGGTTAGCCTGGGAGTACCTCACCCAAACGTTGCGTCTGCCGCCGGACCGGCTCTACGCGACCGTCTACATCGATGATGACGAAGCCGACGAGATCTGGCGGCGCGACATCGGCCTGCCAGCGCAGCGCATCTCGCGCTTTCGTGAGGATAACTTCTGGGATATGGGGCCGACGGGTCCCTGCGGGCCCTGCTCAGAGATCTTCTACGATCTCGGTGCCGCTGTGGGCTGCGGACGTGCCGACTGCGGCGTCGGCTGCGTGCATTGTGACCGGTACATCGAGTTTTGGAATCTCGTCTTCCAGCAGTACGATCGCGAGTCAGGCGGCATGCTCCATCCATTGCCGCGTAAAGCCATCGATACGGGCATGGGTTTTGAGCGGCTGTGCATGATCCTTGCAGGCAAGACGTCCATCTTCGACACGGACCTGTATCAGAGCATCATCGCGGCGCTGCCCGCTGCTACTACCGGGAGCACGTTGCCACGCGAAGAGCAAGATGTGCAGCGGCGCATCATCGCTGACCATGCGCGCGCCGCTGTGTTCTTGGCCGCGGACGGCATCGTGCCGAGCAATACCGAGCGCGGTTATGTGATGCGGTTTTTGATGCGGCGCGCACTGCGTGCTGGGCGCAGCTTGCGGCTCCCCGATGGGTTCTTCAGCGAGCTCGTGCCTGCGGTGACGGATTCGCTGATCGACGGATATCCCGAATTGCGCGCGAAACAGGCAGCGGCGCAGGCGGTCTTCGCTGAGGAAGAGCGCCTTTTCGATCGCACGCTGGAGCGTGGAGAGACACGGCTTGACGCCCTCATCGCCGAGACGGCCACACGCGGCGAAAAGGTTTTGAGCGGCCGTGCTATCTTCGAGCTGCACGACACGTTTGGATTTCCGCCCGAACTCACGGCGGAAATCGCGCGCGAGCATAAACTGGAAGCGGATATGGCGGGGTATCGCGCCGCCATGGACGAGCAACGGGAGCGGGCGCGCAAAGACGCGCAGGCCAAACGCGCTGACGTCCGCGTGGTCGCCGGCGGTAGCGTGGATCTGCCCGGATCTGCATTTGTCGGACAAGAGGCGCTCGCCGCCAAGGCGACGATCGTCGCGCTGTTCGATGCCACGGGAGCACCCATCACGGCGTTGGCCGCGGGTGGGGAAGGTCTTGTGCTCTTGGACCGCACGACGTTTTACGCCGAGCGCGGTGGGCAGGCGGGTGACCGCGGTGTCATCGCACGCGACGCTACCTCATTCGAGGTCGCCGACACGCAATATCAAGACAAGACGTACCAGCGCATCTTCCATCGGGGCCGCCTGAGCGCAGGCGCATTGCGCGTTGGAGATGCAGTGGACGCGGTCGTGGACCCGGCGTGGCGGCGCGAGATCCGCCGTCATCACAGCGTCACGCACCTGCTGCAGCGTGCGCTCAAAGAGATTCTTGGTGATAGCGTGGCGCAGCGCGGAAGCGCTGTGTACCCTGACCACACGCGTTTTGACTTCGACGCGCCGGGCGGCGGGTTGACCACCGCCCAAGAGACAGAGGTCGAAACCAGAGTGAACGAGCTCATCCGCAGCGACTACCATCGTTCGGTCGAGATCATGCCCTTCGCCCAAGCGGTCGCCCGTGGTGCTGTCTATATGAAGGGAGAGCAGTACGGCGACGAGGTGCGGGTGGTCACGTTCGGGCCGAGCGTCGAGTTGTGCGGCGGCACGCACGTGGAGTCGACCGGTGAGATCGGGCATTTCATCTTGACCGCTGAATCCGCCATCGCCGCGGGCATCCGCCGCGTCGAGGGTGTGGTAAGCGAAGCGGCCGATCGCCATTGGGAGCGCGTTCGTGACGCGGCAGAACGAGCGGGTGCGGTCCTCACGACGCCGGTCGACCGCCTTGCTGAATCGGTGACGCGCCTTGCACAAGAGCGGCGCGAGCTCGAAAAGCGCATCGCCGGCCTTCAGAGCGAGCTTGCCGCGGCGAGCGCAGCTCGGCACCTGAGCGCGGTCAAGGAGCAAAACGGTGTGCCCTATCTCGTGGTACGGGCAGAAGATGCGAGCGCGGTGCGCAATTTGAGCGATGCGATCCGGTCGATGTGGCCCAAGGGCGTGCTGGCGGTCGCCGGTGCTGGTGGCGGCAAAGTCTCTGTGCTCGTGACCGTGAGCGACGATCTGGTCACGCGCGGGCTCTCCGCACAAGATGTGCTGTCGAAGATGATGGCGTTCGTCGACGGCCGTGGGGGCGGCAACGCAACCCTCGCACAAGGCGGCGGTCGCAATGCGGCTGGCGTTGACGCCGCGCTTGCCGCCGTGACTGAGGCGATCGCGTCCGCTCGTGGCTAATCGGGCCGCCACTATCGTAGCGGGCCTCTTCGTCTTGTTCGCGTTCGGCCCGGCTGCGGGTCAATCAACGATTTTTGACTCGTATCGAACCGCGCTCGCATCGCGCAAGACGCCGGCCGACATGGAGTTCTTGTACACGGTCACGCGCAGCGGGCCGCAACGGATCGTGACCGAGCAGCACCGCGTCTACTGGACGGCATCGGGCCTGGAACGCAACGACACGATCTCCATCAATGGCACCGACCTCGTTCCGCCGCATTCGCGGATGCTGCACCGTACCGAGTGGCCATACGATCCCGGTCAGTTCGAAGTGAGTAGCGATGACTACAGCGCCGTGGTCACAGGCGTGAGCGTCATCGCCAACCGCAAGGCCTATGTCCTCAAGCTTGCGCGCAGCGCGCAAGCAGACTTTATGGTGACGTCGCTGTACATCGACGCCAAAACGCGGTTGCCGCTCCGTCAAGCCTTCAACGTGGCTGGCGCCGATTGTCAGGGCAATGGCAGCATCGACTTCCTGCCGGTGGGCATCTACTGGCTGCCGAGCTTCGTCTCGGTGATCTGCACGGGTACCGCGCAAGGTGCGACAGGAGCGCCCGTCTTCAAAGAAGCCATCCGCTTCAGCGGCTACAGCTTCCCGGCTGCAATTCCGCCGGATGTCTTTGGGCTGAGCGCGACTCCCGCGGTCAGCCCGACCGCCAGTGCCGGAACGGATCAGACGCCGTGACGACGGACATCGAGCAGCCGGCGACCCGCGGCTTCTCGGCCCGCAGTGCGCTGATATTCTGTGTCGCGCTGGCTGTTTATCTGGTGTCGACCGGTTTTCGCGACACCGTCTACAACAATCATGTGTTGCTCGCATATGCCTGGCTGCACGGGCATATCTGGATTGACGGCCCGCCGCCGGGCATCGATGCGCTCCCGTTCCAGGGGCATTACTACATCATCGAAGGGCCGTTTCCGGCAGTGCTGCTCCTGCCGTTTGTGGCGATCTTCGGATTACAGACGAATCAAGTTATCCTCGCCGCCGTCTGCGCGGCCGTCGCCGTTGCAGCCAGTGATGTGCTGTTCGCCCGCATGGGAATCGAGTCCCGATTGCGCGCGTGGCTTGTGGCGTTCTTCGGCTTTGGCACCGTGCTGTGGTGGTGCGAGGCGTTCGCTGCGGTGTGGATGCTCGCGCACGTCGTGGCCGTTATGTTCGCCATGCTTGCGCTTGCCGAAGGCTTCGGCAAGCGGCGTCCCATCCTCATGGCGGTGCTCTTGTCGTGCATGACGTTGACCCGTTTTCCGATGGTCCTCGCCATCGTGCCGCTTTCGTACTGGCTGTTCGGCGGCGATGACGTTCGCGAAGCGCGCAGCTCTAAAGCGGCGTGGTCCTTCGTGCTCGCGCTCGTGCCGCTGTTTGTCGTGTATGTCGCGTACAACTACGCTCGTTGGCATACGTTCAGCGACATCGGGTACACGCTGTGGTACCACAGCGATCAGGTCGGCGAACCGACGGGACCGCCCTTCAAGCTGCATTATCTGCCGTTCAACCTCTACAGTTTCTTCTTCTATCCGCCCGCGTTCATGGACGACTTCCCGTGGCTCAAACCGACGTCGTTCGGTGTGGCGCTGACCTTCACGAGCCCTGCGCTTGCGATCGCATTGCTCACGAGCCCGCGCACGCGCGAAGGCCTCGTTTTTTGGAGCGCCACGATCCTGACCGCAATACCATCGCTCTTCTATTATGTGAACGGATTCGAGCAGTTCGGGATGCGCCACAGCTTGGACTTCACACCCTTTCTCATGCCGCTCGTCGCACGCGGGTTGCAGCGCTACCCGACCGGATTGTCGTTCGGTCTGATCGTGTATTCCATCATGGCCAACGCCTACGGCGTGTGGTATTCATGGGCGTACCATGGGTTCACGGTCGTGCCGCACTGAGACTATGAGAGCTTAAGAGCGCTTAATATAAGGGCGCCATCGAGAGGTGTCCTCGTGACGCGGTAGAGAACGCGCGAAGTATGACCGAGATGCGGCCAGCCCGCATGCCGAAGATCCTGGTGGTCGACGACGAGGCCACGATCCTCCAGACGCTGCGCTTCAATTTGGAGCGTAACGGCTACGCCGTGTGCACGGCCGGTGATGGACGGCAAGCGCTCAGCGTCGTCGAAACCGAGAAGCCGGATCTGGTCCTCCTCGACATCATGCTCCCGATCCTCGATGGGATAGAAGTGTGCCGCGAGATCCGCCGGCGCTCGAGCGTTCCCGTCCTCATGCTCACTGCGAAGGATCAGGAGATCGACAAGGTGCTCGGGCTCGAAATCGGCGCCGACGACTATATCACGAAGCCGTTTTCGATCTACGAGTTGCTCGCACGCGTCAAGGCGCATCTCCGCCGGTTGAGCCAACCGGCCGCCCCGACGCCGGAGACAGTGTTGCGCGGCGGACGCTTGGAGCTCGATTTCGACCGGCAACGCGTCACCAAGTCGGGGCAGCCCATCGACCTCGCGCCGAAGGAGTTCGGCCTGCTGCACGTGCTGCTGCAGAACAAAGGCCGGGTCGTCACCCGGCAGGTGTTGCTCGATCGCGTGTGGGGATACGACTTCTACGGCGATCAACAGACCGTCAACGTCCACATTCGTTGGTTGCGCGAGAAAGTCGAAGATGATCCGAACGACCCCAAGCACATCATCACGGTCCGCAGCCGGGGCTACCTCTTCCGCGACTAGATCGCGGCCGCGGCTCGTGCTCGCGAGCGCCATGGCGGCAATCGTCATCGCGGTCGGCGCGGCAGCGCTGTTGCCGCCGCCGCTGCACCTCGCCGCCGTCATCATCGCGCTCTTCGCCACTGTCGCACTTGTGGTGACGCTGGTTCCCGCGCAGTCTCCAGACGGGGGCGCCCCGACAGTCGAATCAGCCGGCCACATGGTGCCGGTGCCTGCACAGGCGATGGCCGGAGCAGCCAACGCCGGGACCATCGGGGCTGCCAATGAAACGACAGCGTCGCTTGCGCCAGTCGCAGAGCCCGATCTCACCGGCGTGCTCGCGGCACTACCGGTGGGTGTCATGGTCATCGGCGACGACGGAAAGATCCGCGCGTTCAACGCAGCTGCGGGCGAACTCTTCGGCGTGTCCGCCGAACGCGCGCGCAACCGCGCGCTGATCGAGATCGTTCGCAACTTCGAACTCGATCGCCG
>JAFANK010000315.1 GCA_019232725.1 Vulcanimicrobiota bacterium
GGCTAGTCCCGCATACACTTGGTAGCGCGTTACACTCATGACGTGATCGTGATACCAGAGCAGCGCCGAACGTTGATGCATTGGATACGTGAACAGCGCAGTCTGGCCCGGCGCGCACAAATTCTCCGTCCAGCCGTCAGACGATGCCGGGGTGAGGCCGCCGTGCAGATGGACGACGGCGTGTCCTGCGAGTGCTGCGACGTCCTCGTTGACATCCGCGTCGCTACAGTTCGGCAGACACAAGACCGGCACACCATCCATGTCGCGCTCCCGTCGTGTCCGCGCTACGACCACCGGAAATGGAGGATTGAGTTCGTTGCGCCAGGTTATGGTGACCGGCTGACCACGCTCCGCTTCGATCGTCGGGCCTGGAAAGATTCCCTCGTATCCCCAGATAGGCGTCTTGGGCAACTCGCGGTGAAAGCGATGCGTTCCGGCACGCAGTGTGAGGGAGAGCCGACCATCATGGTGCGCGGGGATTAGGCGTGGTGGGAGCGGGAGAGGATCGACGAATGGTGTGAGGGGTGGCGTTAGAGTTCGAACCATTGATCAAACCAAAAGCTAGCGATTTACTCGAACGTTGTCATGGTTGATAAACTCGGTGCGCGAATTGCGAGTGCGGATAGACTCGTGCGCCGTGTTGGTCGTGTGCCAGGCAGGGTTCTATTCGAGACACTGCGCGTCTTACAGGAGATGTTCGTCGAGTAAGGCTGCGATGGTGGGCGCGAGAGGTCTCGAACCTCTGGCCTCTACAGTGTCAATGTAGCGCTCTACCCCTGAGCTACGCGCCCGAGTATTCGTTGTGTTCGTGCGGATTGAGATGGCGCCCTGTGAGTGCTCATGCCTTTGCGACTGACGATCAGCGCTTGTTTTCCGGGGAAAGTCGCGAAGCCACGTCCCTGTAGAGAGATCGGCTGGCTTTCGTCAGCAACTCAGCAGCACGAAATACGCCATCACCTGACAAGGTGACGCCTTGCCATGGCATTCCGCGGTGACGAAGAACTAAAGCGTACGTATCGTTTTCAAGGGCGTACACAGCAAACTCATCCGACTCAGCAAGACAACGGGATCCAGCCAATAGATCCTGCTCGATATCGTTCCACAGCTTCATTTCCAAGCTCCGTTCCGTGACGTGAGCTTTGCCATTCTGCGGCCACAGCAACGAACCTACAAGGCCGCCCAATTGAGAACTAGTTTCGACTAGGAGTCAGTCCGCCTCAAACGAGCGATACGTTGTTCGAAAGCATCAAATCTTCGATCGAGATTCCAACTTTCGATCCATGCAACGCGCGCAGCAAGTCTATCGAAGTCCCAACTTTCAATTCGGGCAATGCGGGCATCAAGTCGTCCCAAATCAGCCCTAACGTGTGCGATTTCGGAGGCGACAACGCGCGAAGCCGGCCTCGGTTGTTCCTACGAGGCCGATAAGCAGATCCCATATCTCGTTAAAGGTACCAGCCATTCCCGATTCTTCAGTCACGTATTGCCTTTCACGCGCTTCGCTCGCGGCGACCAGCCGACCTGGGTGGCCGATGTGGCGTAGGCCAATCACGACAGCCCGCGACTCCAAGGACAAGGGATGGGTATAAGCAAGCAGTACAGTGAGATCTTACAGCGTTTTGAAAGGAGCGATCACGTGGTCAAGGATATGGCGTTTATAGCGTACTCAGTGAAGGACGTGCCGAAGGCAATTACCTTTTATCGCGACGTCGTTGGATTAAAACCCGGGGAGTCTTTTGGCGATCATTGGGCCGAATTTGACGTGGGCCCGACCGCATTTGGAATCGGAAATGGCGAGTCACTTGGTTTCGAACCTGGGAAATCGACAGGTGCAGCCTTCGAAGTTGACGACATCGCGGGTATGCGGGAACGCTTTGTCAAGCACGGCGTCGCCGTGAGCGAGCTGCATAGCTTCCCCAACTGCTCAGCAGTCTTTGTAACCGACCCTGAAGGCAACAAGTTCTCGCTACATCAGCGCAAAGCATAAGAGGTCGGTGTGAAGCGGGTGTTGTAACTGCCAGAAGACGGGCGAATAGCTCAGCGGTAGAGCACTCGCTTCACACGCGAGGGGTCGTAGGTTCGAACCCTACTTCGCCCACCACTTTTCACGCCAGAAGAGCCCATGATCGACTTTCGTAGTTCGGTCGCAGCTGCGTATGCTCGGATTCGCGACTACGTGCGCAAGACTCCCATCGAGCCCTCACCCGTCTTAAGTGAGCTCACGGGCGCTACTGTTTTTCTCAAACTCGAGAATCTTCAGGTCACTGGTGCGTTCAAAGCTCGAGGTGCCTTCAACAAGCTACTGACGCTGAGCGAGGAAGAGCGTCGGCGAGGATACGTGACCGCTTCGTCGGGCAATCACGGCACCGCCGTTGCGTACGCGGCCAAACAGCTGCACATGAACGGTATTACATTCGTTCCCGAAGGCGCGGCGCCGCTCAAAATTGCGAACATGAGGCGGTTGGGCTGTGACGTGCGCACCTTCGGATCCGAAGGTGGTGCTTCTGAAGTCCACGCACGTGCGTACGCAAAAGACCACGGCATGACGTACGTGTCGCCCTATAATGATCCCATCGTCGTTGCCGGACAAGGCACGATAGGCATTGAGCTTGGGGAACAAGTTCCCGAGTTGCAGGGTGTTGTAGTAGCCGTGGGTGGTGGCGGCCTTATCTCTGGCATCGCAGGTTACCTGAAAGGCCTTACACCAGAACTTCGCGTGATCGGCGTGTCTCCGCAAAATTCAATGGCCATGATTGCATCTGTTCAAGCGGGCCACATCGTCGAGACGGAGCATCTGCCAACGCTTTCGGACGGCACCGCCGGTGGGCTGGAACCAGGAGCGATAACATTCGATCTGTGCCGCGATTTGGTCGATCGGTTCGAGACTGTGTCCGAGGATGAAATCGGGTCGGCGCTCCGACTGTTCATCGATAGCCATCACATGCTTTGTGAAGGTGCTGCCGCCGCAGCGATAGCCGGTCTCCTCAAAGCGCGGGAAGCAATCCGTGGAAGCTCGGTTGCTGTTATCATCTGTGGCGCGAATATTTCAAGCGATCACTTAAGATCAGCGCTGTAGCATATTTACCAAGCTTGGCTCTCAGCCAAATCCCAGCTTCGTTGGGAACGATGTTGTCAAGCGCAAGCAGGCCATGACGTCTTGTGCGGGTTTACGCACCAAGCGGGACGAAAACGTGCTCGCGCTTTCATCGCAGCCTCACAACATTTAGATATGGTTGTTCGTATACTTAAGTGAATGGACACGAAAGGGCGAACAGAATTGAAACGCAGGCTTGGTTGGATCGCGGCGGCGATCATTGTCGTGGTCATCGTCGTGATCGCAGTGACACGGTGCTCTTCTTCGCATACGAAGAATCCGTACTTGACGGCGCCCGCGCAGTATGCGGATATACGCGCGACCATCAACGAGACCGGTACGGTCAACCCCGTCAATGAAGTCAATGTCGGCACACAGGTGTCGGGCACGATTCAGCAGCTCTTTGTCGACTACAACACCAAAGTCAAAAGAGGGCAAGTGCTCGCAGTCATCAACCCGACGCTGTTCAGCGCCGCGCTCACGCAGGCGAGCGCTACCTATCGCGCAGATCAGGCTGCCGCCGCCGCCGCCGGCAGCACGATTCAGCAGGACGCCGCAAACATTCAAGCGGCGCAAGCAAACCTTGTGAAGACGCAAGCCAACGCAAAGCTCAGTCATGCGACGATCCAGCGTGACCAGCAGCTCCTAAGCCAAGGCTATATCTCGCAGAGCCAAATGGACGCAGACACAGCGTCTGCAAGCTCGAACATCGCCGATGTCGCGGCAGCACAGCACGCGGTCTCCTCAGCGCTTGCGCAGTACAAAGCGGCGACGAGCCAGGCGGCTGCCGCCCAAGCGCAGGCCCAGGCGCAAAGCGGTCAGGTCGCGAGCGCCAACTACAACCTCACCAACGCCATCATCCGCAGTCCGATCGACGGGATCGTGGTATCCCGCAACGTGAGTGTCGGGCAGACCGTCGCCGCGTCGTTCCAAACGCCGACGCTGTTCATCATCGCGTCGAATTTGAACGATATGCAAGTGGATGCATCGGTGGACGAGGCAGACGTGGGTCAACTCCGGGTTGGGCAGCCGGCGCAAGTTTCTGTGCCTGCCTATCCGAACGTGAATTTCCCGGGGACGGTAAAGCAGCTGCGCGTGAACCCAATCGTCACGAACAATGTTGTGACCTATGACGCGGTCATCGGGATCCACGATGAGTCATCCCGGCTCATCCCGGGTATGACTGCGAACATCACGATCGACGTCGCCACCCGGACCCACGTTTTGACCGTCCCGACCGCAGCCTTGCTCTACCGGCCGCAGAACGCAGGCCCAGCCACCAATGCGAATAGCAGCGTGGGCGGCGCTCCTGGGTCAAGTTTGACGCTGTGGGTATTGCGCCGTAACAAGCCTGTGGCCGAAAATGTCACGATTGGATTTAGCGACAACCAAAATGTGGAGATCAGATCCGGCAACATCCGCTCTGGCGACCAGATCATCGAGGCGCGCGTGAGCACGGGGCAGCCTTCGGCCAGACCTGGCATGTTCGGAGGGCGCTAAGCGCCTTCGCGATGGCTAGCACGCCCACACCAAACCAGCCGATCGTCGAAACGACGCACCTGACGAAAGTATATCGTTCGGGTGATACCGACCTGGTCGCGGTCAATGACGTAACACTCACTGTAGGACGCGGAGAGTTCGTAGCGATCATGGGCCCGTCGGGCTCGGGCAAATCCACCTTCATGAACATGTTGGGATGTCTGGACAAACCCACAAGCGGCTCGTATGAACTATCCGGTGAAGACGTCTCCGGGCTTTCACTCGATGAGCTTGCAGCGGTACGCAGCCGGATGATCGGCTTTGTCTTTCAAGGGTTTAACCTGCTTCCGCGCACCACAGCGCTTGAGAACGTCGAATTGCCGCTGCTGTACGCAGGGGTGCCTACCGATGAACGCAGGGTGCGAGCAGCCGCTGCGTTGGGTCTGGTCGGCCTCGGCGATCGGCTGCAGCATCGGCCAAACGAGCTTTCTGGTGGTCAGCAGCAGCGTGTCGCGATCGCACGGGCACTCGTCAACGATCCCGTGCTCGTGCTTGCCGATGAGCCGACAGGCAATCTCGACAGCAAGAGCAGCAACGAGATCATGTCGCTGTTCAGCAAGCTCAATAAAGAGCGCGACATCACGATCATCCTGGTCACGCACGACGCCAATGTCGCTGCCTGGTCACACCGCATCGTGGCGTTTCGCGACGGCCTCGTCGTTGAGGACCACCCGACGCCGCGTCCTAACCCTGAGCAGGGGGCGGCATGAATATCGGATCGTTGTTCCGCGTCGCGTGGGAGGCGCTGGCCAGGAATCTAGGGCGTTCGTTGCTCACGATGCTTGGGATCATCATCGGTGTCGCGGCCGTGATCACGGCGATGGCGATTGGCAACGGCGTGCGCGCGGCAGTTGCGTCGCAATTGCAAAGTCTCGGTAGCAATCTGGTCATCGTGGTACCAGGAAGCACGACCACGGGCGGTGTTGCGCTTGGCGCAGGCGCAAACGAGTCTTTAAAGCTCGACGATGCGACTGCCATAGCGCGCCTCGTGCCCGGGGTCGCGGGAGTCACGCCGCAGTCGGGGACCACCGCGCAAGTCATCGCGGGCAACCTCAACTGGGCCACGACCGTACTCGGGGTCAGCGCAAGCTGGCCGCGCGTGCAAAATTGGACGCTGGCGCAGGGACGGTTCTTCACCGTGGAAGAGCAGCGTAGCGCAGCGAAAGTGGCTGTGCTCGGCAACACGGTCGCGACGAATCTGTTTCCCACGGGCGACGCCGTGGGGAAGATCGTCGTGGCGCACAACGTTCCCTTCACGGTCATCGGCGTGCTGGCGGCAAAGGGGCAGAGCGGGTTCGGTCGCGACCAAGACGACCAAGTCGTCATCCCGATCACGTCGCTGCAGACGCGCATCACCGGCAACAACTGGCTAGGGGCGATCGTCATCTCCGCGACGAGCACAAACCTCACCGATGTGGTCGTGCAGACGACCACCAGCCTCCTGCGATTACGCCACCACCTGACACCCAAAGAGCCGGATGACTTCTCCGTTCGCAATATCTCGAACGTGCAGCAGGCGTTCGTGCAGACCTCCCGCATCATGGCATTGCTGCTCGCCAGCATCGCGACCATATCGCTGGTCGTGGGGGGCATCGGCATCATGAACATCATGCTGGTGTCGGTGACCGAGCGTACCCGAGAGATCGGCATTCGGCTTGCCGTAGGCGCGAAGGCGCGCGACATCCTCACGCAATTTCTGATCGAGGCGCTGACCCTCTCGTTGATCGGCGGCATCATCGGCCTGACCTTCGGGATCCTCGCGTCGGTCTCGGCCGGCGTCTTCGGCGGTTGGAATATATCGATCACGCCGGAATCCGTGATGTTGTCGTTTGGATTCTCCGCACTTGTCGGTGTGATCTTCGGATACTATCCCGCGCGCCGTGCGGCGCTCCTCAATCCGATCGAGGCGCTACGACACGAGTAAGGCGCCACTAAAGTGGCGCCTCTACATTATCTAACTATTCTTTATCTTCGAGGCCGGAAGGGGCGAGCTTGGCGAGCTGCACCGCCAGCCACGGCGGCCGGCGGTCGGCACTTTCCGCTCGTTCCTTTGTGATGACCGCGGAGCGCACGAGCTGACCGCCGACGAATCGGATAGGTTCCGGCGGGAAGTAGCGTTGTCGGCGGTCGACCAGCGCGCACTCGGACCATTCGTCCTTGCGGCCGAGCGCGAGGCTCCCCAAAATGCGCCCACCGACAAAGCTTGGACCAACGCCATTGCCGCTCCACCCGATGCCGTACACAATATGGTTGCGGCCGCCGAGTCGCCCGAGCAACGGAAGGCCGTCCATCGTGCGGTCGATAGGACCGCACCAATCGTCGGCGATCGGTACATCCGACAGCAGGGGATAGTAGCGCCGGAAATCCGCTTCGACGAGCCGCGCACGCCGCTGGTTGCGATCGATGTTCGGACCAATCCGATCGCCGTATGCAATTCCCCAGCCGCCTTTGCCGAATGCGATGCGCCCGCTTCGGGTCGTGCGGTAATAACACACCATCATTTGGGAATCCGTGATGCACTCGCCGCCTGTCCACCCGATCGCAGCGAGCCGTTCGGGGATGGGCGCAGTGGCAACGATGTCGCTTGAGATGACCGCAATCGACCGGCTCAATTCGGGCAGGCCGACCGACCACGCATTCATGGCGACCACCGCACGATCGGCGACAAGCTTGCCACGAGCAGTCTTCACAACGACTGGGTGCTCACGACTAAACGTGTCGACGTGTGTGTTCTCATAAATGCGCACACCGCGCTGCAGCGCGACCTCGCGCATGCCGCGAACAAGCGCTGCCGGATGCACGGTCGCGGCTTTGCGCTCGAGGACACCGGCGCGATGCATCGGTGAGCCCGACCTGCGTGCCACCTCGGCCGGTTGCAGCCGCGCAAATGTGTCAAGACCCAGTTGTTCGCTGGCACGTACGACTGCCTCCCACGAGGCCATCTGTACTCTGCTCGTCGCCGTCCACAACCAGCCGTGCTGGACGAACTCTGCATCAATCGAATTGGCGTCGCAAAAAGCGCCGATCTCGTCGATCGCCGATTCCGATGCTTTCGTCAACCGCAACGCCTCGTCACGACCGAACGCCTTCACCATGGAAGGGAACTTCGGCCACCATGTCAAGACAAATCCGCCGTTACGTCCCGATGCGCCGCCTCCACACACGTCGCGTTCCAAGATCGCGACATCGCAAGACGGCTCGAGCTCTTTGATTCGTAACGCCGTCCACAATCCGACATAGCCACCGCCGATGATGGCGATATCCGCGCGAGCATCACCCACGAGGGGGTCGCAAACAGGTTGATCGGGCAGCGTTTCTTGTAACCACAACGATCTGTGGAGTGGCAAAATATCGACCTCCGAACGGCGCTTCTAATTCTTGAACAGGCGCTTCGCTTGCCTGTTTTCTTGACAAGAATGGGCCCTTTGCGATATAAAGCAAGCGTGAAGGGGCTGCGCGTCACCGGGGTCGCCATTGTTGTCGTTCTGGTCGTCATAGCTCTCGCTTTTGCGGGTTTGTACACCTTCGCTAAGCCACAGCACTTCGTCGCGCTGGGCACTCCCATTCAACAAGACGATTTCATCTATGTCGTGACTGGTGTGGGCCGGTCGCCAACCATTGGTAATGGCGCAGCCACCGTACGCGCGAGCGGTCTATACTATATCGTGACGATCCGCGTGGACAACGATGCCAAGCGTGTCGCGTTCAAATGGGATGAGCGCATTCCCCATATCATGGATGCGCAAGGAGATCGCTTCGACAAATCGCCGGATGGACAAGCCGCATTAGATGCCGAGACGAAGCCGAAATTCGCCGTGCCCCCCGGCCAGAGCGCATCTTTCGAAGCGGTATTCGACGTGCCAGCCCATATCGACAAACCAGTGCTGGCACTGGACAACGGCATCATGATGGGTGACATCTTCAACCTCGTCGAGTACCGTCGCGTAGGGGTCATCCTGTACTAAAGCCGGGCGCCGTCGGGGGAAGCGGCGATTTTACACCGAACGAGCAGCGCAGTGATCCATGACGGTGATCTCGCGCCATTGGAAGGTCAGCGAGTTCGGGTCAGCTTCAAGGATGGACACAAGACAATCGGCAAACTACAACGTGATTTGACCGGTCAATGTTGGGAATTGTTGCGCGCCGACGCCGATAAGTCGCGCTCCTCACCGCCGGGTGTCGGCGAGATATTGTTCCTGCAGGACATCGCGGCCGTCGAGCCGTTTGAGATCCACTGATGTCACCTACGTCTGCAGCGTCGCATCAATAACGCACACGCCCTTCGGCGCGAGCTCCAGAGTGCCGTTTGTCAAGCGTTCGCGGGACTCAGCGTTCGTGAGCTGGACGCGATCGCCCATCTGCACCGGTTCGCTCGTCCAGCTGTGGTTGACGAAGAGCAATCGGCGGCGGCGCTCATCGCGTGCAAAGCACCACACAAACTTTTGCACTGCCGGCCCGAGCTCGAGATGCAAGAGGTTGTCGCCGGCTGCGCCCGTTTTTAGGGTGCCGACGACAGCACGATATAGACGCCACGTCTCGTCGGTCAGGTTGGCATCAATTCCATGCAGCGCGTAGTACTCAAGTGGATAGGTCACGACGATAACACGGCCTGAGCCGAGACGGTGTTCGAGGAGCGCCGGCAAGCCATCCTGATCGACGGCCACCACGGTCGCTGCGTCCACCTCAACCGGCAGCGGTGCTGCTCGCCGAAGTTCGCCCTGCACATTCCAGCTGAGCGTGTCACCTTCGGACATATCGGCCAACGCATGGCGGAACGTGAAGCGCACGGTGTCTGGCGCCTGACGCACGAGGCCGTAACGGATTAGGGGCCGGGCGCCGATGAGCGGAGCCAAATTCGGGTGCCAGGGCTCGCCACCATAGGACAGATATAGCGTGCCGCCGCCGCGGACAAATGCATCCATCGCATCGGCATCGGCGGTCGTCACCGACTGTAGACATGGAACGAGCACTGCATCCGCAGAGGTAGATCTCAGGCCGTTTAGGTCAACGAATGTTGCGTCGATATCGGCGCGCACCAGCGAAGCGTACGTCTGCAAGAAAAGGTCGCGCTGCTGTGGACGGGTCCAGCCCCAATCAAATGGATATTCCGTGAGATAGTAGGAGCTGCGGCCTACAGCGATACGCGGCTGCTCGGGTTGCCAACGCTGCAGGTGATGATCGCGGACAAACGCCGCAAACCGCGAGAATTCCGTCGCCTGCGGTTTGCTCGATCCATCGGTGCGCAGCAACCCGAAATGCAGCTCGTACGGATGGTGCGCGTACGGTGGACGGTCGGCGATGGTGAAATCGTGCGAGTTCCACGCGAGCGTACCGCAATTGCCGGCGCCAAACGCCGACCACAGCGTCGTGCGATAGTAATCCGCGGCGAATTGGTCGTCTGCCTGATCCGAAGAGCAACCAAACTCTTCCAATAGGACCGGTTTTCCAAACATCTGTAGCATGCGCATTGCAAAGCTCGCAAAGACCGAGTGTCGCAGCGCGTCTGTC
>JAFANK010000032.1 GCA_019232725.1 Vulcanimicrobiota bacterium
TTCAAGCCATGACACGGGCGTGATCATGGAGAGCAGGGTGTACATCTCGCTGATCTCTGGTATCTGCGATTGCACGTAGATCGTGCACGCGTTTGGGTCGAGGCCGGCGGCCAGCCAATCGGTGACCATCTCGCGCACGTCGTCCGCTATCTCGGCGCTGCTTTCGAACTTCGTCGTCAAAGCGTGCAAATCGGCGACTTCGTAAAAACAATCAGCTTGGTCGCTGAGCGCCACAAAATTCTGTAACGCGCCGAGCCAATGGCCGACGTGCAGACGCCCCGTCGGGCGCATACCCGCCATGACTCGGCGACGCTTTCGTAACGGCGTCACCACGTTTTTGGCCAGTGCCACCACTCGATCGTCTCCTCGTGAGCCGCGCTCACTTGAACCGCGCCGGCGCGGATATCCTGCGTCAGGTCGCGATGAACTGCGGAGTACCCGCGCCAAGCGGACGTGCACTGCGCCAGGCGTCGCGCACGATGCGCCGCCCGCGCGCCACCGCATGCTCGAGCGTGCTTCCGCGGCCGAGCTCGACCGCGATGGCCGTTGCAAGGATTCCACCTGCACCGCGCAGCGCGCCCGAGAGTCGCGATGACGCGAAACGCTGCACCAGGCACCAGCGCGAGCCCGCGCGTCCGCGCGCGGGTGTCACAAGCGTGTCCACACAATCGCGGCGGTCGAGGTGGCCACCTGTGACGAGCACCGCGCAACCCCATCGCGTCAACGCCTGCGCCGCTCGGGCTGCATCTTGCAACGACGCGATCTGACATGCGGACAGGAGCGTCGCCTCGGCCACGTTCGGCGTGATGACGCTCGCAAGGCCCAACAGTTGCGGCAGCGCCCGCATGGCATGCGGCCCGAGCAGCGCGCCGCCGCTGCTCGCTGCGATGACAGGGTCGACGACGATCGGCGGACGAGGCCGCAAGCGCCGCAGAAAACGTGCGACGGTCGAAATTCCCGGGCCGCTAGGAATGAGGCCGATGCAGATGGCGTGTGGGCGCACCTGCTCCCAGATGAGTTCTAGTTGCTCGGCGATCACCGCCGGCGGAATCGGATGCACGGTCGCCACCCGCATTGCGTTTTGCGCCGTTACGCCCGTGACGATACTTGCTGCGCGTGCTCCCATTGAGGCGGCCACCGCGAAATCCAGCGTGATACCAGCGGCGTTGGTGGGGTCAACACTGCCAATGCTGCACACGACGCACGACGCGCCGCGTCTCAGCACGGGCGTGGCCGTTCTCCACAGGCCCTGTGTATATGTGGAGAACAGCTGTTTGGTCGGTCCGCTCGGTGGACCCTCACGTCCCCGGAACGCCCACAGGCTGTGGTGTTTCGAGCTGCACGGGTGCCACGTTCGACGGGACGGTCTTGCCGGCTCCACGATAGATCTCCGCGATGAGCGCGCGAAAATCGGCCAAATATCGATCGAGCAGATAGCGCGGTTGCGGGATCGCGAGCGCCAGGTACCACACGCCTGATTCCGCGCGCAGCAGCGCATCACGGACGGCGGGATTGGCGACAGCACTGTCGCCGCCGGCTGCCTTGCGAGCATCGTTGAGCGCGTTCCACAGGCTTGCCTGATTCGCCGATCCCATCCACAAATCGAAGCCGCCGACGTCGCTGCCGGGCGCATAGCCATACGTCTCTGACGTGGGCCGGTGCTCGTTCATGAATGCCTTCGGCGTTGCAGCGCGTATCGAGCGGCCAGCGGACATCGTGGCGCTCAGATCGTCGAGCACGAGTGCGCGGTCGGCTCGACGCAGCACCGCGCCCGTGCCGTTCAGGCATAAGACCATGACCGCTGGCTCCTGTGCGGGTGCGGCGGACAGCGCGAGGCTGACGGCAGCCTGCAAGCGGTCCGCCATGGCCGTGGCCGGTGCGCTGGGCGGCTGGGAGTCCAGCGCATTGCTCGTGGCATCGCTGCAGAAAAGCACCGGCAGCTTGTCCGCTTTGCTCGTCTCAAGAAGGTAGGCACGGAACGCGGCGGCATGCACATCGCTCACCGCCTCGGCAGAGGCACCCGCGTTGGCCTTGACGACGCGCTCGGAAAAGATACCATATGCGGCGTGACGCGCTTGTAAGATGACCGCGGTCTCATCATTGTAAGCTCCGCTCGGTGAGAGCAGCCCGGCCGCTCCTTGCTCGGGCGCAAGCGAACGCGCCATGCGCAGACCTTCATCAATAGCGGCAGCCACGTCTGCGCTGCCCGCGACGTCGACGGTGAAGGGGCTCGTTGTCCGCCGGCCGGCGGCGTTGATGATGAGCGGCATGATGGGTTCGTTGGCCGGCAGCGCAGCGATCTCAAGTTCACCGTTTGCGGCCGCCTTGCGCGCCATGCTCAACACTTCGGCGCACGCGTGCGCGAACGCGCTCGACAACGTCGTCAGGTCCTGCCCCGTCAGCGCATTTTTGTGGAGCAGCGTTGCATATTTCGTGGCGCCGCCGTTCGACGCGAGCGACACGAGGACGGCGCCAGCAGCAAAGTCGATATCATCGACTTGTGAAAACCTCGCCGCGGTGTCGCCCATCAATGAGAGTCGCGCAGCCGATGCATCCGCGAGATAGCGTTTACCGACCGGCGTGCTTGCGATGTCCGCGTCCGGCACAACGTCGCTCGAAAGCACGTCCAGCAGTTGCGCCGCGCGAAGATCGTTCGCCCCGATCTGTCCGCTCGCGAGCGTGCCTAACGCCGATTGGCCGGCCGCTTCGTGCTCGAGCGCGTTGACGAACACCGGATCCACTGCCACCGTTGCCTTCGCTCCTGGGTGGCGTGCAAGCGCCAGGAGTTCTGGACCTAGGAAGTTCACCGCGATGATGCCGGCTTCGACTGACTGCACGCCGCTGTCGGGGGCCAGCGGCGCTGGGATCCGCCAGACCGCTAATACAGAAACGGTACGCGCCGGCGCAGCTCTGAGCGGCACACCGAACACAATGGCGCACACGAGCGCTACTGCCACGATGGGCCGTGCAGCCGCTTCCCGCATCTTCAAGGCTGTGCGCCCGTGACGCGATCGAGAATACGCGTCAAGTCGTTGTCGTCGGCGTACTGGATCTCAACGCTGCCGCCGCCATTTGGGCGTGGACGGATGCTGACACGGGTGGCGAGTGCGAAGCGCAAGCGCGTCTCTGCATCGGTGAGCTCCGGCGTCAACGACGGCGATGCGGCGTGCCGGCCCCCGAGCTGCGAGCCGCGCCCGCGCGCGCTGCTGCGCGTCGTTCCAGCTCGCGCACGGTATAGCCGCGTTGCACCGCCTCGTCCGCAAGTTGGCGAGCACGACCGGCGGGCAGGGTCGCGAGTGCGCGTGCGTGACCTGCGCTGAGCTTACCGTCACGCACGAGTGCTTGGACGGCATCCGGCAGCGCGAGCAGTCGCAGAGCGTTGGTGACTGCAGGCCGGCTCTTACCGATGCGCTGCGCAAGCATCTCCTGCGTGTAGCGGTGCTCGTCGAGCAGTTGCCGGTAGCCTGAAGCTTCCTCAATCGGATTAAGATCAGCGCGTTGCACGTTCTCCAGAATTGCAAGTTCGATCGCCTCTCCTGTGTGTGCAGCGCGGACGATGGCGGCGATCGTCGACAGCCCGGCCAAGCGCGCTGCTCGCCAGCGCCGTTCACCGGTGATGATCTCATACGTGTCGGACGCGTCGTCGGCCGGCCGCACGATGATCGGCGCCAGCAGCCCATGCGCGCGTATCGACTGCGCAAGCGCGCTGAGCGATTCTTCATCGAAGTGCCGCCGCGGCTGGAGCGGGTTGGGGCGGATCTGTTCGGTCGGCAGCTCCACAACTGTCGTGCCCGCTGCGTGCGGCTCGACGGCAGCCGGGGCCGCCGGGAATAACGCACCCAAGCCGCGACCAAGTCCACGTGGTCTATTCACGAGCGAGCACCTCCGAAGCCAGGGCCGCGTAGGCCGCGGCGCCTTTTCCTTTGGGATCGAACACTGCGATGGGCGCTCCATGCGATGGCGCTTCCGAAAGACGAATGCTGCGCGGTATGCGCGACCCGAATACAAGACCAGGAAAATACTTCTCGACCTCGTCGACTACTTGTGCCCCAAGATTCGTGCGGCTGTCGAACATCGTGATCAGCACGCCGAGGATGCGCACGTGCGCGTTGAGGTGACTGCGCACAAGCTCGATGACGTGGGTCAGCTGCCCCAAACCTTCAAGGGCGAAGTACTCCGCCTGGATCGGCACGATGAGCGCATCCGCGGCACTCATCGCGTTGAGCGTCAACAGCCCAAGCGACGGCGGGCAATCGATGAAGACGTAGTCATAGGCCGACAGGCACGGTCTGAGCGCATTTCGCAACCGCAGCTCGCGGGAGATGGCCGAGACCAGCTCGATTTCGGCGCCTGCCAGATTGAGCGTGGATGGTGCGATCCAAAGCCCATCCACCTGCGTGCGGCAGACGATGTTGTCGAGGGGCGAGGATTTTATTATCACATCGTACATGCACGCTGAGATATCCGATTTTTCGAGACCGAGACCGGTTGTTGCGTTGCCTTGCGGATCGATGTCCACCAGGAGCACGCGTTTGCCACGCCGCGCGAGTTCGGCGCTCAGATTGATGGCCGTGGTTGTCTTGCCGACGCCGCCCTTCTGATTGGCGATCGCGACGACCCGCGCATTGCACAGCGTGGCATCGGTCGTGCCGTTAGGCTGCGCTGCGACGGCCACCGAGCCCCCGCGCTCGCTCATCCCTTCCCTGCTTCCTGAA
>JAFANK010000063.1 GCA_019232725.1 Vulcanimicrobiota bacterium
TGCAGCTGCCGCGCAACTGCTTCGAGGCGATCGACGGATTCGAGCTGCGCGACCTGGCTGCGCAACGCATTGTTGCGTTCGATCAGATTCGTGTGGTCACGCTGGTCGGCAGCGAGCCGGTAGGTCTGCGCCGTGAGGCCCGCCATGAGGCCGACATATAAGAGCACGAGCACGAGAGGCACGACACAGAGCACAAGCCGGCGGGCCGATCCCGCGATCCGGGTGCGCCGGCGGCGCTTGCGGCGAGAATCGGTTTCGCGCGGGTCGATAACGGACCCCAATTGCGGTTTATATGCATAGGCAGCCGCGCCCATAATGGTCAGCGCTCCTTCCTTGAAGCGTTGGTCTGTGGCACCCGTTCGATCGCGCGGAGTTTCGCACTTCGGCTCCGCACGTTTGCAGCGACCTCACGGGCGCTCGGACGGAGTGGTTTAGGGGTGAGGAGCCGCGCGCTTCCGGACTGCGCGTACGAGCGAAAACGATGCTTGACGATCCGATCCTCTGCCGAGTGGAAGCTGATGACGACCATGCGCCCCTGGGGCCCAAGACGGTGCACGGCGCCATCCAAACTGCGCGCGAGATTGTGGAGATCGCTGTTGACCGCCATGCGCAGCGCTTGAAACGTGCGTGTGGCTGGGTGGATGCGGCCGCGAGCCTTTTGCGAATATGCGCTCAGCACTGCGGCGACGAGATCACCGGTCCGCCAATTCGTGATGCGCGCGCGCCGGCGGACGATCGAGCGGGCGATAGCCCGCGCGTGGCGCTCGTCACCGTACTCGCGTAACAGGCGCTCGAGTTCGTCTTGTGACAGCGTGGCCAAAAGTTCGGACGCGGTTGGCGCATCCGCGCGAGGGTCCAGACGCATGTCCAGCGGCTCGTCACCTGCGAACGAAAACCCACGTTGCGAATCCTGCAGTTGCAGCGATGAGATGCCAAGATCGTAGATGATCCCATCGACGTGATCGACGCCGCTTTTGTCCAGCGCTTGCTCGAGATCGCCGAAGTTCGCGTGCTGAGTGATGAGCCGGCCGGCGGCGTATTCGCGCGCCATCCGGGTCGCGCGCTCGACTGCGGCAGGGTCCGCGTCAATGGCGACCACCGTTGCGCCAGACATCGACTCCAGTAATGCGCGTGTATGTCCGCCGGCGCCAAACGTCGCGTCGACGAACACGCTACGGTCTTTGTCTGTTGCGGCCGGCTGCAGCAAGCTCACGCACTCCTCGACCATGACCGGCTCATGGCTGCTAATAGAGCCCAAGCTCGGTCATGAGGTCGCCCATCTTCGCCGGGGCGGCGCTGGCAGTACGCCACCCCTCCTTCGGCCAGATCTCTACTCTGGTCAACGTGCCGACCAACACCGCATCGCGTTTGATCCCGGCCATCTCGCGTAAACTCGCCGGCAGGAGCAGCCGGCCTTGCGCGTCGAGCGAGATCTCCTCAGTGTGTGCGAACAGATGTCGCACAAACGAGCGATATTGTGCATCCTTGCGAGGCGCTGACTCAAGCCTGGCGCAAAATTCCGACCACGTCGCCTCGGGGTACATCACAAGGCACGGTTCCGGGGGCGCGATAGTGAGGACGAAGTGGTCGCCCAGCCGGGCTCTGAGACGTGCGGGAATGGTGAGCCGGCCCTTGTCGTCTAGGGAGTGCTCGAACTGCCCCGAGAACTTCGGAAATGCGGACATCCCTCAGCCACAA
Source organism: Vulcanimicrobiota bacterium (assembly GCA_019232725.1). GTDB lineage: Bacteria > Vulcanimicrobiota > Vulcanimicrobiia > Eremiobacterales > Eremiobacteraceae > JAFANK01. The sequence goes on from JAFANK010000063.1 coordinate 1,699, forward strand.
TGCCCCACTAAGAACCACTTTGCCCCACTATACCGTTACATCGGTATCTTTGCAAGCAAAATCAAGGGTCGCACACGTGTGCGACCCTTATGATATCTGGCTTTCGAAATCTAGGGCGGCACGTGAAGTGCCGCCCCTACAATTCCCGTGACTAGGAGGCGTGGATTGTGATCGAGGCGTTCGCGGTCTTGGCTTCGACCTTGACGCTAGCGGTCGTCTTTCCAGTGGCGTCCACACGCATCGACCATGGGCCACCTGTCGCTGCCAGCGGTGCTACCAGGAGCTCGATCCGCTTGCTTGCTCCGGCCGGTAGCATGAACGATACCTTGAACGGATTACAGACCGTGCTGTAGCAGAACGAAAGGAGCCATTTGGGCGGCAGCCCGGTCGCACGCAGGCTGACCTGTCGAGAGGCAGCTGACGGGTTGCGTACTGTCACGTAGACTTTGGCCGGCTGCGAAGTGGCCCCGAGCGCTTCGCGCGCTTCGGTCGAATCGATGGCAAGCTCGGCAGGCTCGAGTGACGCGAACAGTTCACCCGACTGTTGGGCCACAATCGTGCCCGGCGCGGCTGCCTGTGATTGGACGAGCAGCGGCTTCGCCGCCGAAACATCACCGGCCATCACCTGCGTGCGCGCCATCTTGAGCCAGACGCGCCCAAGCTCGTAGGCGTCGCTTTTCGAGGTTGGATCTTTGGCATACGCGGTCGTCGCCAAGTCGAGGGCGGTGCGCTCAGCGTCCAGCGCAGCCGAGTAGTTCTTCAACGAGTTTTGCGCGGACGCCACGGTCAGCCAGCTTTCTGGGTCATCGGGCACGAGTGTCGCCTCGGCCGACGCGATCTGTTGTGCTTTCGCGTAGTCCTTGAGCTCGTAGGCCGCCATGTAGGCGCCATCATACGCGTTCGTGTCTTTCGGCGAAAGCTGCAAGGCAGTATTGAACTGCTCGCCGGCCTGCGTGTACTGCTCTTGATCGAGCAGCACTTGTCCGCGCAAGAGCGCGGCTTGCGTTTGGTCATCCGTCGCCGTCTTGGAGCCGGGCAGCGAGCCGCGCAGCGTGTATGCCTCGGCGAGCGCGGTGTTCAGTTTGTCGCGAGTCGCGTTGACTTCAAAATAGCTGATCGAATCTGCATCCGGACGGGCGAGCAGGGCGTCAAGCTTCTTGTTGGCTGCCGTGCCGGTCGCTATAGCCTCATCCAGCGCACCGCTCGCGGGCGGTGTCGAAGCTTTCGCCGTCGCGACCGAACCTTGAACGGCCGATGTCGCCGCCGATGCCGTGTTCGAGAAGTTCCTGGCAGCCAGCGATTGCGGTAGCGGCGATCCGGACAGCACAGCATCGAGCGCACCAGCCAGCGTCGTCGCATCCAGCTGATCGACTTGACGATACCGGATCACGCCGTTGCGATCCACGATATACGTGGTTGGAATCGCGCGAACGTCGTAGGCTTTGCTCACCGAACCGTCGCTATCCAATACGACCGGATACCGGATGCCCTTGGTCTTGACGAACACCGCGACCAGTGCCGGATCTTCGCGATCATCGACGCCGACGAAGACCACGCCTTTTTGCGCGTAGCGTTTTTCTGTCGCCACGAGATCGGGCGTTTCCGCGCGGCACGGTGGACACCAGGTCGCAAAGAAATTCACGACGACGACGCGGCCGCGCGTGCTCGCGAGCGACCAGTGGCCCGCGTGCAGGCTGGGAAGCGCGAACGACGGCGCTTGCGTGTCGGGAGCGGGCGCAGCGCCGAATGCCGGCGCAGCGAGCGCAGCGGCGAGTGCCAGGGACATCAGGATGCGCCGACGCATGCTTACGCGCGCGCCGGCTGTAACGGTCATGATCGTGCTCATGCACGGCTGTTCTTCAGACATCACGCTCTGACCATCCATCACGGTTGCATTTTGGCGTGCAACGTGCTAGATTTCATGTGGGTTTGTGGCGCCGAACTAGTGTTGGTGCCCGGCTTTATCATTTCCGACAAGTGAAACTGGGGGCTGACGTGGCTTTTCAAGACCGGAACCTCACCTGCCGTGACTGTGGCACGGAGTTCGCGTTCACGGCCGGCGAACAAGAGTTCTATGCCCAAAAGGGGTTCGAGCACGAGCCGACCCGCTGCCCCCAGTGCCGTCGCGCACGCAAACGTGACCGGGGCGGCGGGGGCGCAGAGCGCACTATGTTCGACACGATCTGCTCGCAGTGCGGCCAGGCCACCCAGGTGCCGTTCTCCCCTCGCCCCGACAAGCCGGTGTATTGCCCAGATTGCTACAAGGCGGTCGCGGGGCGGCGCACTCGCTAACGGGGCTCCGCAATACCTCGAGGACCAAGGTCTGCACGGGGCGCCTCCTTGCCGGCTAAGATTCGGCCTGCGTCACGCCGAACCACCGTTCGAACCCGCCGATAACACTAAGTACAGAGGACGCGGAAGAGCCACCGCCTCTTTATCAATGAAGACCGGACGCGCACTTTTGGGCACATCGACGAGACTTTGCAACGCCTGCGTCACCCTGTTCGTCGTCGGCGCAGCAGCCGTCGCCGGCTGCAGCGGGGGCGGCTTTTTGCCGCTCGGCCAAGGCCCCCATTCGATGGACGCCGCGCGGCTCAACAGCATCGTCGCCGTGCAGTCGCGCGCGTATGGCGTGCCCGCGTCGCTCGTGCACGCGGTCATCGAGCAAGAATCCGGCGGTGATCCGTCAGCAGTGTCATCAGCGGGCGCGATGGGCCTCATGCAGTTGATGCCCGGCACTGCCGCAGCGTACGGCGTGAGCAATCCGTTCAGTCCTGATGAGAACATCGCGGGCGGCGTTGCGTATCTGCATGATCTGCTGTTGCGCTACCACGGCGATATTACGCTTGCACTCGCTGCATACAACGCAGGCAGCGGTGCAGTCGCAAAATATGGTGGCGTGCCGCCGTATGCTGAAACGCGCGGCTACGTGAGCAGCGTGACCGCGCTCTATCACGACGCAGCGCACTCGCGCTGACGTTCCCCTGACCGTCCCAGGATAGCCCGCAAAACCGAAGGAAGTGGCGATGCATGCCCACCTCGAGGACATCCGCGTCGTTGACGGGGCCCCCATCCGCCATGCCTGACGCGCCACAGGTGCAGGCACCCCCGGCGCCCGCGCGCCTCGATTGGCTGGCCGGCGCTCGAGTCACTAGCGGCATGGTCGCGCGTGCTCGCGACCGCTACCGCGTCAGCATCCTCGACCGATACCTCCTCGCCGAGTTCGCGGCTCCGTTTGCCTTTGCCGTCGCGGCGTTCACGCTCTTCATGCTGGTCAATGCGTTCTTTTTGGCAGCCGACTACATCATCAATAAGTCGGTCCCGTTCGGCCTCGTGATGCGCTACATCGTGCTGCAAATCCCATCCTTCGTCTATCTCATCCTGCCTTTTGCGACGCTCTTCGGGATGCTGTTAGGTTTTGGGCGCATTGCTGGGGACAACGAGCTGACGGCGATGCGCACAAGCGGCATCTCTCTCGGACGAATCGCACGGCCAGCGATCGCCGTCGGCGTGCTCCTGGTCATCATCGCGTTTTTCGTCAACGATTTCATCGCGCCGGAGTCACAACACAAATCCCAAACCGTCTTCCGCGAAATCGCGTATCACTCGAGCCAACCGATCATTCAGCCCGATCAATTCGTGCGCACCGAAGATGGCCAGCATAGTATTTTTGTCGGCTCGATGGACCCCCAGACCGGGTTGATGCACAGCGTGCAGATCTACTCGCTCGGTTCGGGCTACTTCCCCGAAACACTGACGGCCGCCACCGCGCGGCAGATCAACGGCAAGCTCGTGCTCTACGACGGCGTGCAGACGATGTACGGCCAAAACGGCTTGGTCACGAAGCAGCAGCACTTCGATTCGCTTGAATTCCCGCTGGCTGACGCGTCGCTGCTCTTCGAGGGACCTCGCGGACCGTTTGAGATGAACTCCCGCGATCTGGCCCGCGAGATCAAAGCGCTTAAGAGCAGCGGCGAAGATGTGCGCCAGTTCGAGATGGACTTGCAGCAGAAGTACGCCATGCCGCTGGCATGTCTCATCAGCGTGCTCATCGCGTTGCCCCTCGGCTTCCGTTTCGGCAAACGCGGACGCGGCGTGGCAGCCGGCGCAGCCTTGCTCGTGCTGCTCGGATATTGGCTCATCATGGCGGCGACCAATGCCTTAGGCAAGAACGGGGCGATCCCGCCGCTGCTTGCCGCATGGATCCCGAACCTCGTCATGGGCTCGGCTGGACTCTATATGTTGTGGAAGGAGGAGCGTTGAGCCCAAAGAGCGCTGTTATTGAAGCTCGACGCAGCTGATCGTGCGCCGAGTGTCGCTCAAAGGACGGTGCTTGCCGTCCTTCTCTTCGTCGCCGCGCTTGCCGTGGGCACGCACGGCCAAACCGCAAGCATAGCGCGAGCACAAGAGGCGCCGTCACCGAGCCCATCCCCGAGCTTTTCCCCGCAACAAGTCCCAGAGCAGCCGAATCCGATCCCATCGCCCACACGGTACGTGGCGCCCGGCGTCGGTGGAACGCCGGTGCCGATCTTTGTCACGCCGCCGCCGAACCCGGAAGATTTCCCGCGCGTCAACAGAGGCGCGACCCCGATCCCAACGCAGACGCCGGCGCCGGCGAACATCCAAGGCACGCCGGCGCCGCAACCGTTGCCGTCTGGGCTAGCACGCGTCACCGCAGACGAGCTGTACGGCAACAATAGTCCGACCGGCGGCTTCACCGCGTACGGCCACGTCCGGCTCGAGTACGCGACGGGGACGGTCACCGCCGATCAAGCGGTCTACGACGCGCAGACCAAGATCTTGCGCGCGACCGGCCACGTGCTGTTATCGCAAGCATCGGGAGATACCGCCACCGCGCAGGCGCTCGAGTACCATGCCGACACCGACCGCGTCGAGATGTTCGACGTCGAGGGCTCGACTGCCAACATCGTCGCCGGCGGCGAGCCGATACAAGGGCGGCTGTATTACAAAGGCAAGGAAGCGGTCCTCGATCCCAACGGCCACACCATCATCAAAGATGGCTATATCACGACCTGCGAACCGAACCACGTCGCGTATCACGTCACCGGTCGCGAGATCGAAATACGTCCGCATGACCGGCTCATCGCCAAGGGCTCGACACTCTTTTTGGGGCAGGTCGCCGTCGCGGCGCTCGGGGTGCTCGCACTCCCGCTCACGCAGGTCGCGCAAACGCGCCAGTCGTCATATGCGCCGCGCATCGGCTACAACTCCGCGTATGGCGTGTTCATCCGCGAATTCATCAATTTCTATCGGGGCCCGAACTGGTATGGCACCTACCACGTTGATTTCTATCAAAAGGTCGGCATCGGCTTGGGTGCCGATCTCTACTTCCAGCGGCTCGATGGGCGTGGCGGCGGCTCGTTCACGTTTTACGAGCTCAACAACAACGGCGCGCAACAGGCGCTGTCCGGAACGCGTAAGACGATCACCTCGACGTTGCAATATCAGCGCTTGTTCACTGACCACCTCCAAGCCGCCATCAACTTTGACTATTCGGGCCAGTCGGCGCTTTTCACGGCGCTCCCCACGACGACCTCGACGAACGTCTCGGTGACGCACTCCGGCGCACGCAGCACGACGAGCTACGTCGTTACCGATACAGCGTCGGGGCCGTCGCACTCGTTCGGCGGCATCGTGCAGCACACGGTCGCGTTCTCGCCCGACTTCACCCAAAGCCTCGGGCTCAATCTGCAAGACAATACGAATCCGGGCGCATTCTCACGCGCGGTCGGATTCAACTGGGACACGCACGTGAGCGCGCGCGCGTTCGACGCCGATCTCGTCATCGCGACTAACCATGGCTCGCAGACCAACACGATCGGCACCACCGCGACGACCACCCCCGTGATCGGCATCCAACGGGTCCCGGAGCTTTCGATCCGCGCACGCCCGTTTCAGATCAACACGTTGCGCCTGCCGGTGACGGGAACGCTGACCGACGGCATCTACGATGACGGATACGACAACATCGAGACGTCGCGCTTGGACTTCAACGCGCAGCTCGGGCCGGGCATCTATCGCGTCGGCGATGCGGCCGTGATCAACGCCACGGCCACCGTGCACCAAGACGCGTACGGCACCGGAGACTTGCAAGGAGCGCTCGGCTTCCAAGGAACGCTGCAGAACTTCTTCGGGCATCACGCCGACAACACGCTCGTTTATACCGACCAAAGCGTGCGCGGCTACACGCCCATGCCATCACTCGACAAGCTATCGGGCTCCAATCAGATCAGCGAAGTCCTCAACCTGTACAACCAAGCATACTATCATTTCACCGCGTCGACGAACTACGATTTCACCACGAAATTCTTAAGCTCGATCAACTATCAAGTCACGGTGAATCCGAGCCCATATTCGTACGTCAGCCTCGGCACGTCATACGATCCGCATGGCACGGGGTACTCGCCGCTCGTCATCGAGTTCGCCACACCGGTCACGCGCACGGACTACGTGCAATTCCAAGGCGACTACGACTTCCAGCAGCACGCGCTCCAAGGACAGAACTGGTATCTCACTCACACGGTGAGCGACTGCTACGTCGTGCGGATCGCGTATCACCAGCCGCTCAAAGAAGTCGACGTCTCGCTCGCGCTGCTCGCCTTCCCAGGGCAGACGGCCACCTTCGGCATCAACAACAATGGGCCGATCGTGGCGCAGCCGTTCGGCTATTGACCTCGTGAGCGACTATACGCAGGGTTGGATGGGGGCGGGGTTGCTCGTCTTGGCCTGCACCGTGATCTGACCGCCGATGATGAATAGATTCGGGTTCGAGGGACCGCTCACGGACGAAAAGTTTGGCAATTGGCACGCGTAGTCTTGGGTGATAGGAACGTTCACCGCGTAACCAACCGTGCCAAGGCCGTTCGGTCCGAGCTGATCCTGGGGAATGCCCGACGTGTCCGTCGTGATGAAATTGACGTAGATGTTCGTCACCGTCGGCGTGGTGATCGTGGGCGGGTTTCCCGGCGGCGTCGGATTGCCGCGAATCGATATGTTGTTGAGCGGCAAGGTGATGCTGAGCACGTTGCCGCTGCCCGTGCCGTAGCTGGCGTTGGGTATGAACGTGTAGTTGTTGGTGTTGAGCACGATCTGCAAGAACCTCACCGAGGTCACGCCACCGCCGACGCTCAGCACTTTATAGTAGTACAGAAAACCGTTGGTAGCGGCGAGCGTCGCAGGCCCATAGACGAATTCCTGATCCCAGTGCGTATAGGTGGGCGGTGTGCCTTGCCCCTCGCTCGCAGTCGGCATTCCTGGCGTCTCGCCTGCCACAGCGTTGACGTTGCTCGTGGCTGAGGTATTGGCATTGATCGCCACGATGTACTGGCCCTGGGTCGGCGTGATCTGCCCGTTCACATAGAGCTGGAACTGAATCGTCGCCGTGAATGGGACGACCGGCGGCGGCGTGACAGGGCCTCGCCCGCACGCGGACGCGACAAGCGCCACGCAGGTCACCAAGCACAAGGTTGGCATACGGCGAAGGAAAGCTAACGTGACAGATGCACTCGCCGCGCGCGGCATCGCCGAAGAAAAAACCCCGGCCGTTGCGTGGCCCTTGTCTTTAGCTGCATCGGTCGCCGCGCCGCTGCTCTTGGGATTGGCGTTTCCACTCGTCAACGCCGGATTGCTCGCGTTCATCGCACTTGTCCCGCTGTTCTTGGTCTGGGCAAAATCGTCCTGGAAGCAGGCGTTGTGGTTCGGCTGGCTGGCCGGAATCCTCATGTTCGTCGTGCTCTTCCATTGGATGATCCACTCGATCGGTGACTTCGTCGGATCGTGGTCGTGGCTTGCGCTTGTCCTCTTATCCATGGTCGAGGGCGCGTGCATCGCGCTCGTCGCAGTCGTGACCGCGCTCATCGGGCGTGGGCAATTCCGCGCCATCTGCGTCGTCGCCGTACCCGCAGCCTGGCTGCTCGGCGAGACGCTACGCACGCGTGGATCGCTCGGTGTGCCCTTCGGTGAACTCGGGCTCGTCGCCGCACACCTGCCGTGGCTGTTGCCCATCGCAAGCTACGGCGGTGTCTATCTGCTCACGGGCATGATCGCGCTCGCCAATGGCGCCCTGGCCGGCATCATCGGCGGCACGCCGCTTGCGCGCCGCATCGGCGCGATCGTGTTGGTTGCGCTAGCCATCGTCATCGCAGCCGGCGCAGGTGCTCGCCACCGGATCGTGTTTGAGCGACCGACCTTGCGTGTTGCCGTCGCTCAGGGCAACATATCGCAGCGCGAGAAGTGGTCGCCGGCCATCTTCGAGCGAACGCTCGCCATTTACAGCGGCCTGACACACGAAGCCGCCGGACGAGGGGCACGCGTCGTCGTGTGGCCAGAGACCGCGGTCACGTCGTATCCTTTACAAGAACCGTGGCTGCTCGCGCGGTTGGCGTCGCTCGCGGCGCGCAACAAGGTGTGGCTGATGGCCGGCACCATCGACCGGCCGTCAGCGGAGGGGTATTACAATGCCATGCTGGAGATCACGCCGAGCGGCTCGGTGGGTGGGGTCTATCATAAGAAATACCTCGTGCCGTTCGCGGAGTATCTGCCGCTGAACAATCTTTTGCGTCCATTGCCGCTCTTCGATGCCGCATCGCGTTTCGTGTCGGGGCCGGGGCCGCATCTGCTCAGCGCCGCCGGCATGGCGTGGGGCACGCTCATCTGTTATGAGTCGGCATTTGCGCCGTACGCGCGAGCGACTGCTAACGCTGGGGCCGATGCCATCATCGTGGCCACCGATGACGCCTGGTTTGGCGGCACGAGCGGTCCATACCAGCACGCCGACGTCGCCGTCATTGGCGCCGTCTCGACCGGACGCTGGATCGTGCGCGGTGCTGACACGGGCATCTCCGACATCATCGCGCCTGATGGCTCGATCGTGGCGAGTCTCGGGCTCGACCATCAAGGCGTCGTGGTCGGCGACATCGGTCGCGGTGTCGTCACGCCATACGATCGCTTCGGCATCGCCTGGCTCCTCGTGCTCGCGCTCGCTGCGGTGGTGGCCGGTATGTGGCGACGCAGTCAGCGCGCGGTCGGCTGGCGCTCGCGCAGGGGGACTTGGTGAAGGCGCTCCTCGAGGCCGCAAGCCGGCGGCCCGCACTTGTCATGTGGACCGTGGGCGGATTGCTCGCGGCCATCTTGGTCTACTATTTGGTCACCGCGCTTTTGATGCCGGATAACCCTGCCGATTTTGGTCAACCCCAGATCACCATGAGCAACGTCAAAGGACAGGGCGAGCGCGGGAACCAGCTCGGTTGGCGGTTTGTCGCTGATAGCTCGCAGACCAGTACGGATGGCATGGTGACGACGTATCACCACGTGCGCGAGGGCGTCTACTACCTCAAAGGCAAGCCGGCATACAAGATCACCGCCGATCAGGTAACGGTCGATCTGCGCTCGATGAACTACACGGGCGCCGGTGCCGTGCACGTCTGGAGCGTCTTGCCGCGCGATCTCTCCGACCTCAAGACGGAGAACATCTCCTGGAACAACCCGTTGCAGACGCTCATCTGCCCGACAGAAGTGCGCGCGAAATATAAGGGGTACGACATCGTGACGTCGCACCTGCAGGCCAACCTCGCGACGGGATCGTCGTCGCTCGGCTCGACATCGATCAAAGGGAACGGCTGACCGCGCCTTAGGATTTCGCCAGTTCTGATTTTAGCCAATCGATGACGCGGACGGGTGTCGGATCTTGACCGTAGGCGATCGCTAAGTAGTACGACGCCCAATCGCCCATGTAGACGAGCGAGAGCATGCGTGAGAGCGCGCTCTGGCCGCGCGCCCAGACTTCGTCGATCGAGCTCGCAACGCGCGCGATGATCTCCTTCGTCAGCTCGACGCGGCGGCGGATGTGCTTGGGTTCGCGGTCATCACGCAGGATCGTGACCGCGAAGCTGCGCTCCACCTCCTCCTGACCGTGCTCGCCGCTCCATCCGACCGTCTCGTTATGGTTGAGTTCTGGGAAGACGTTGGAGACCGCAAACGCCTTCGCGTTTTCTTCGATCTGCGTCTTCCATCGGTAGGCCACGACACCGCGTTCGCCTTGCGACCCGTAGATCACGGGCAGCTTGCCCTTCCATCCGGACGCAAGACGTTTGGCCGGGTTTTGCTCGAGCGGCACGTTCGGAGCGCACTCGTTGCGCACCGCGCGCAGCACGGCGCTCGCCTCGTCGATGTCCTTGAGCAGCGGCTGCGGTATCAGGCCGAGTTTGGCGGAGACGACGATCAAAGGGATCAACGAATACCCGAGCGCAGCCCGGGGTTGCAAGCCTCCGGGGAATGTGACGAGCGTGACGCCGTCTTGACGGGCGAGCTCGCTGAGCTTGCCGCCGGTGGAAAACGCCACGATACCCGCGCGCACGTGTTGCGCGCTTGCGTATGCGGCCAGCGTTTCTTCGGTGTTGCCGGAGTTGCTCGCCGCATACACGAGCGTCTGCTCACCCGTGTAACCCGGCAGATGATAATCACGGACGACGGTCACCGGCAGCGTCAGTTCCGGCTCATAGGTCGCGCGGAACAGGTCGCCGCCAATCGCTGAACCGCCCAAGCCCGCGATGACGAGCGATGAGAACGTCTTTTTCGCAAGCGCTCCGACGTCGGCGGCGGATGCGATGCGCACCGCATTGTCGACTTGTTCGGGCAGGCCGAGTATCGCACCGGCCATATCCTGAGGATCGACCCCTGTGTACGAGGAGGCGTCAAGGACCGACTGTGTCGTCATGGCCGAGAGTTTAACGCGAAGAGCGTTTGGCCTCTTCGATCAAACGCTTGACCTTCTGTCCACCCTTATGGCCGATCTTTTCGTAGAAGGTCTGCCCGTACTTGTCTTTGACGGCGTTGCCGCCTTTTTGACCGATGTTCTCGAAGAACTCCGGACCGTGGCGCGCTTTAGTAGACGTGCCGCCTTTGCGACCGATCTCCTCATAGAACTGCGGTCCATACTTGGCGCGCACGGCGTCGCCGCCGCGTTTGCCCGCTTCACGGACCGTCATGTCGCCACCGCGCTGGTCGCGTGGGTTCTTCGCTGCGGTCAAGAGGCCAGCTCGTCCACGCTACGTTTGTTGTGTTGGCCGCCTTTGTGGCCGATCTGCTCGTAGAACTCCGAACCGTGCCGGCGCTTTGTGCTTTCCCCGCCCTTGCGGCCGATCTCCGCATAGAACTGCGGACCATAGCGGGACTTGACGATATCGCCGCCTTTTTTGCCGGCCTCGCGGACCGTCATGCCCGATCCATCCTGGCTCATTCGTACACAACCTCCAAACCTCAGGTGACCCGTGGTTATCAGGGCCTCGTACATGTATACCCGTACCGCAGGCAAGCAAACGCGCACGCCAGTTTGCGCCGGCCCAGGCCCGGCGCGTCTCGGCGCACAAAAGTATGGGCGATGCTCGACGTGATCCTTAAGCGCGGGTTGATCGTCGACGGTACGGGCGGCACACCGCTGCGCGCTGATATCGCATTCGCCGGCGACCGTATCGTGCGCATCGGTGATTGCGAAGATGCCGAAGGCGTGTTGCATCTCGATGTCGACGGATCGGTCGTCGCACCGGGATTCATCGACATGCACGGACACTCAGATGAGGTATTGCTCGTCGGCCCGGAGGCGGCGAGCAAATTATATCAGGGCATCACGACGGAAGTCGGAGGCAACTGCGGAGCGAGTCCAGCGCCGCTTGCCAACACATCGCTGCATGAGAAACAAATGGAGATGCAGCGGCACTACGATGCCGAGCCGCAGTGGGCGGACTTCGACGGTTTTTTCCGTACACTCGAAGCGACGCACCCGGCGATCAACTTCTGCTGTCTGGCGGGATTGGGAACGATCCGAAGCGCGCTCGATTGTATCGGCAACGAGCCGCTGCGTGATGACGAACTCCGACGCGCAGAGCGTTTGGTGCGTGAAGCGTGCGAACAAGGCGCGATAGGGGTCTCGTCCGGCCTCATCTATCCGCCGGGCAATGCGGCTGACACCGCAGAGCTGATCGCGCTTGCACGCGCCGCAGCGGATGCCGGCAGCGGGCTATACGCATCGCATATCCGCAGCGAAGGCGACGAGCTTGTCGAGGCCGTCGACGAGGCGCTGGAAATTGGTTGGCGCTCGGGGTGCGCCGTGCAGCTCTCGCATCACAAAGCATCGCGACGGCGAAACTGGGGAAAGGTTCACGACACGCTTGCGCGCATCGATCGTGCGCGCGATCGCGGCCTCGATGTCGTGGCGGATCAATACCCGTACAAGGCATCGTCGACCGGCCTCGACGTGATCCTACCCAAGGACGTCAACGTGGGCACGCGCGAGTCCGTCGCGGCGCGCTTGAGCGACCGGCGGTATGCGGCCCTGGCTGCTGCTCGCGTGGAGCTTGAGTACGGCGGTCGTTGGCACGAGGTGCTCGTCGCCAGCGTCAGCTCCGAGCGGAATCGGCATCTCGAGGGGCAGACGATCGATGACATCGCGGCCGCGACTGGCCGCACGCCGGTCGATGCCGCTCTGCGGTTGTTGGTCGACGAGCAGCTCGATGTCGGTGCTATTTTCTTCACCATGTGCGAGGATGATGTGCGGACGGTGCTCTCCTACCGCCAGACCTGCATCGGAACGGACGCCGTCGCCCAAGCTACGTCGGGCATCACCGCCCGCGGTAAGCCGCACCCGCGCACGTTTGGGACCTTCCCACGGGTGTTCAAGCGCTATGTCCGTGACGGTCATCTTCTTTCATTAGAAGAGGCGGTCCGACGCGCCAGCCTGTTGCCGGCCAACCGGCTCGGCCTTCGCGAGCGCGGCTTGCTTGCCACGGGTTACCTCGCCGACGTGGTGGTGTTCGACCCGCAGCGCATCGCTGACACAGCCACCTACGAGCGTCCCCAGTGCTACGCGCATGGCATCCGCCATGTGTTTGTGAACGGTGTGCCAGCCATCCGTGACGGTGATATGACTGGGGCACGACCAGGACGGGTCCTACGCCGTGGCAGGGACTTGTAGCGCCTTGACCTCATATGTACCGGCGGTATAATACGTCCAAGGAGCGTGACGAAACGTCGCTCGGATACGTTCTTATAACGCCATGAGGATCATACGTGCCGCAGCTTTGACAGCTGCCGTCATTTTGTGCGCACAGGTGCAAAGCGCCCTGGGCGCCGCCGTCCCCTTTCCTCATGCTATGGCGCACCGGCCGCCCGCTGCCGCCTCGGCACTCGCGCCCCTGCAACGACCGTGGGATGAGGGCGTCACGCCAGCCCTCGAAAACCGCGTGTTCGCGCAGACCTACAAGACGCTCCCCAGCCACAACGTGCTCAAAGTCTACGTCTTCGATGGCGGCGGCTATGAGTCTGCCGGCATCCGCTTTTCTGCGCGCGTGCCGCACGAACAGCGTGATCTGACCCGCTCGGAACTTGATGCCGAGGCGGCGACGCTCATCCGCACGACCTTTGATAATTTTCCCGACGTGCAAACACTTGACGTGTGGGGGACGATCCCTGTCTCCGCGCTGCAGTTGACGCGCCTCGACAGCACGGTGTTCTCCGTCTCAGCGGATCGCCCGACCTACGAGAGCGTGCGTGACAAGCAGCTCACAGACGCGGAGTTCTTGGACGCGTTCGGCCGGGTGTGGATGGCGCCTGAGGTCCCGCAATGAAGCTGCTGCTGCTGGCTGTGGCGGTGCTGGTCCTCAATGCTGGCGCGGTCAGCCCCTTCCAACACAGCGTGACGGGCGCTACGCCTATCAACGCAACCGCTCCTGACACAGCGACCTCCCTCGACAGCGGCGAAGGCGACGTGACCCCGCCGCAAAGCGATGAGTCGGCCGGCACGATCTGGCGCGTCCACACGGAGCGCAAGGACATCGCGCTCACCTTCGACGATGGGCCGTATCCTTTTTACACACCGCTGCTGCTGCACGTGCTCGAGCGCTCGCGTGTCCCGGCAACGTTCTTCATCGTCGGCCGTTCTGCGCAAGAGTTCCCCGAGCTGGTCACGCGCATCGTCGAATCCGGTGATGAGGTCGGCAACCACACCTTCAATCATTACACGCTGACCGGTCTCGACGACGCGGAGATCGCGACGCAGATCCAAAGCGACGGGGCGTTCCTCGAACGCTTCACGGGCAAGCCGCTTACCTTGTTCCGGCCGCCGCATGGGCGCGTCAACCGGCACGTCGTCGACATCGCGAGCGAACTCGGTTATCACACGATCCTGTGGAGCGCGGCGGCCAACGACGTCAAGGACGTGCCGCCGGACGTGATCGTGTCACGCATCATGAACGAAGCCGGCCCGGGTGGCATCATCCTGCTGCACAGCGGTCAGTACCGCACGATCGAGGCGCTGCCGCAGATCATCGATGACTTGCGTGCGGAAGGCTACACGTTTGTGACGATGTCGAAGCTGCTCGAAGACGGCGACAACCCTCGACCCGATATTGAGACGCCGATGCTCAGGAAGAGGAAAGGGCGAGACTAAAAGTCGCCCTCAAGTAAATGGCGGGACGAGAAGTCCCGCCTGTACATTTATGTGGTGGATTGTGCTTTGGCGCGGGAGCCGGTGAGCAGATCCCACGTGCGGTCGACTTCGCGGCCGAGCGC
>JAFANK010000199.1 GCA_019232725.1 Vulcanimicrobiota bacterium
GATTCTCTGGGCATCTCAGTGCTCGTTCGCTGGTTCTGCTGGCGCACTCACCTCTTTACGCCTAGCACTTGCAACGAGGTCGCTAACCTTCTTGGTAGGCAAGACAACCAGAATAGCTAAGGCGAAAGCGCCGAAGATGAACGTTGCTGAAAGCCAACTCTCTACATCCCTGTTCTTGGCCCTTGCTAAACCGTAAACTGCTCCCCAAAGGAGCACAATGATCCCTGACCATGCCAGTAGTGTCGAGCTAAGGTCTTGTCCAGGGTGCAGGATTAGGTAGCCGAATGCAGCGACGAAGGTCTGCACTACCATCCCTACAATGGCTAAAACCACTTTCCGTCCGACGCTGCCTGAAAAAATCTCTAAAGCACCCCCACAAAGAGTTAGGCGCTTGAGTTCGTTCCGGGATGCCCTGGGCTTCGCCTAGCTCGATCTAGCCCATTACGGCCGCCAGAACACATCAGGACGCGAAGGATAAGCGCGTGGCGTTGGGGGTCAGGCGAAGATGGGGCGCGGTTTTGTACTGCCATTCGTACGGCCAATCGGGAGATTTCGGTGGTATTCGGTGGACTTCAGTGGAACGAAAAGCCTTACGGAATCAATATCCACGGACTCGGGTTACGCCCCCCAGACAGGCGCGATAACCAGGCTTCGCTACGGCCCGACATTTAGCTCAACTTCGAATCCTGAAGAGATAGTCTTCCATATGCTCGGGATGACCGCTTGATCGTTGACGCGGCGACCTCCCGCGGGATGGACCATCTTGCTGCGGGTGGGCTGGTGTCCTGCAGAGGTCTACCAAACCGCCTGCAACGGGTTCGATCCCCGTCACCTCCAGCACCGGGCTCTACCCGGTGGGGACCATGGCGGCGGACCTCGTGGCTCCCGATTGCATGCCGAGACGTTTTCTAGTATTATGTCAGTGTTTGGTAGACTTCTGCAGGCGCCACCCCCACTCAGGGGTGGTTCTGTTTTTCAGACCCTCAGTTCGAGTTTCGTGACAGACCTACCATCTTCTGAAAATAGCTTGCACCGCCCACTGGCGGTACAGTGCAGACGCGTGTCAATGGACGCCGCTTGTCGGCTGCACTGAGAGTGAGGTTTTCGCCTGATCTCTTGTTGCCGAGCGGAGCATTGATGCAGCCGTGTATGTCACGACACCTATCACGAGCCATCGCAGCGTGGTCAGCGGAAGCGCCTTCACGAGGAAAGCCGCGATGAGCACAGCTGGAATTCCACCGAGAGTGAGTCCAAGGGCGGCGCGCAACGTATAGCGGTCGAACTGGATAAAACGCACGCTCGCAACCGGCATGAGGAAAGCGCACGAAGCCATCATGATGGGAAATGCGGCGATAGGGTTCATGCCGAGCAGGCTAACCAAGATCATGCACGGTGCAAAGAGGCCGATGCCGAGCGTCATGAGCGCACCCAGGCAGAAGTTAACCCCGATCGCAAACCACAATTTCCCATCATGCAACGCAAGCGCACTGCCACCGCCCGGAAATAGCTTCAAGTTGCTGAGGACTAATAGGGTGCCGGCTATCAGCAGCGCGGCTCCCATGCCAAGCTGAATATTCCGACGCGGCCAACGTGCAACAACCCCAGAGCCAAGCCACGCTCCCGCAACTGCGGCCGTGATCAGGGGTATCAGCGTAGCCGGATCAACCCGGACGATGGAGATGAAGAGAAATGCCTCGATAAAACTTGGAATGGTAAGACCGACGTTCAACGTTCCGGGGATGTCTTGATCGTCCACGACACGGCAGAGTTTGAGCAGTGAGGTTGTGGTGGCGAACGAGCCGATCCCTAGGGCATCGAAGAAATTCGTGCAGAAGCCTATTGCAACTTCGATCCCACCCGGAAGCGGCACGTTGCGTCCACGGACAGACAGGGCCCAACCAATGATAAAGGCTACAGCAAGCGCGCCTAGGATCGAAAGCAGAACGATCGTGGCATTCACGTTAACGATACAAAAAATGAACGATGCCATCAGTACACGCACGCACGTAAATCAACTTCTGGAACGTGTCATCCTCATCCTCATCTCCACGATCTCCGCTACAGGTGACCGGCTGTTTCGTCGGCCGCCAGAAGCGATGCGACATCTGTTTTGCCGACGAGCCGCTTTACTGCGAAGAACTCCCGTGGACTATTCACGCCACAAACCGCCTCCAAGCGTCCGTCGAGCAGGTAGAGCGCTAAAAACGAATATTCTTCCGGCCTACCTCTCAGGATACATGAATCCCATTTCGCCGCATACCCGTAATACTGGAGGCTCAAATCGAATTGATCCGACCAGAAATAGGGCACCGGATCGTATGCTTCCAGCTTCCCGAGCATCGCCTTAGCAGCGGCGGCACCTTGTAATTGCGCGTTGACGAAGTGTTCGAAACGAATACGCGTGTTGAGGTGAGGACGCCAGGACGCCGCGACGTCTCCAGCGGCAAAGATGTCTTCGACGCTTGTCCGGCAATACTCATCGGTTGCAATGCCGTTGGCGAGTTGCACCTCGCTCGGCACCAATGAAACGGAGGGCTCGACACCAATCCCCACGATCACAGTCTCACAAGGGACGGTCGTCTCATCCGAAAGTTTTGCTTGCTCTACGCGCTTGGAGCCGGCGAATTCGGTGACCGAGGCGCCGACGCGCAGCTCAATACCCCGAGCACGATGATAGCGGGCGTACAACTCCGCGACTTCTCGGCCGAGCACATGCTCGAGTGGCAGCGTCGGACCGACCAGGACGGTCTCGCAGCCCAGCTTGCGGACGGACGCGGCAACCTCGCAGCCAATGAACCCGGTCCCGATGACAAGCACGCGCG
>JAFANK010000099.1 GCA_019232725.1 Vulcanimicrobiota bacterium
CATTTCCCGTTTTGGCGATGCCAAACCCAAATCGAACTCGACAGATCCTTCAGCGATATGACAGTGTTGACAAAGCCGTAATCCTTATTGGGATCGTGGGATGGGCGCAGCTCGAGCACCATTTGTTGTTCGGGACCAAGATCAACAGTTTGCATGTGGGTGCGCTTGCGCAGATCCCAAAAATGCAGCTGATGCCCGTATTTGCCCCCGAGCAATAGATCAGGGACGACGCCGTTTTCAATCATGTCGGGCGTGCCCCACTCGCTGGTCACCGCCACGTCGTGGCCGAGATGCCAGAAGAAGTCGTAGGCGAAGTACTGCGAACCGCGATCAGCCTCCCATGGCCCTTTCACGGTGAAATCATAGTGGTCGAGCCGGAGAAGCCCACCCGGCCCCTTGCCGTCGCCATTACCGAGACCGCTGAGATAGATGTCGTCTGGCCCGCAGTGCACGGTGTGCAAACGAGAGTAACCAGAACGGCCGATAACATCGTCGGGTTCGATGACCTTGACTACTTTCGGATGGCGGGGATCCGGCTTGGTGTCAATGATGTAAATGCGTGAGGAACGCAGCCCCGGTACGATGAGGTAGCGGCGCTCGATATGAGGATGGCCAGCCCACGGGCACAAAGCCGAACTGCATGCGTTCCAGCCAAAATGGTGCAGCTCGTCATCCATCCCTGGCAATTCGACTTCGCCGACACGCGTCGCATACGTCTTGGAGTCAGGATCGACATCCACGACAACGATAGCGTCGTGTTGTCCGGCTTTCGGACTAAACGCCGCGACATACGCAAGCTTTTCAGCCGGCGCCTTAATGGCCATCTTCGCCGATGGGTAGAATGTTGGGTCAGGTTTGAGCTGCATCGTGCGCTCCTCGAGTCGAGTTAGGGGAACCTCACATTAGGGCCATTGGCAAGAATTCCTATGTGGATTCTACAAAATGAATATGATTGCAGCGCTAACGATAAGCGCAATCGCCCACACGAGGTCGAAATTGAACCATGTGCTCTTCAGGATACTGACGCCCGTGCGATCGTAGACGATCCATGCGATTGCAGTCATCGTAAACAGATAGCCAAACGTGTGTACGAGCACAGCCCACGGCCATAGGCTTGGCGGCAAGCCGGGGATGTTACCAGCGGGTGCTCCCATGCCGACCATGTGCATCGCCTCAGCATTACGCGTTATGGAACCCGTCAGGAACGGCAACAACATGAGACCTGCGCCGTGACCTGTAGCCATGAGGAACGCCCACAATGCAAGTCCGGTGAATCCAACCCGCATGCCGACCCAACGAATATGCCGCGCCCGCACAAGGCGAAAAATCCCGAAAATGAGGAGTACCACAGCTGCACCAAGGCGCAGGTCGTTCTGCGGTAGCTCGCGCGCCGCGACACCGGCGAGAAGTACAAGTGCTGTAACGGAGACGATATGACCAAGCGCGATTGGCGGTATCGCCGCAAACGCAGATCGAGCACTCTTATCCTGTAGACCTAAGGCTACTGCGAACAACCATCCCATGCCGGGGTTGACGCCATGATAACAACCGAGGACGAATAGCGCTAACCAAACCCACGGATGTTGCATGCGAGTCGAATTGCCAACAGTCTAGGCTCAGACCTGTGTCGTCGACAGTCTCGGAACGGCATCTACCGACGCCTGCGACTTCGACACTCGCGAACAAGGCACAAACGCTTCACCATGAGAAGAATCGTATTCGTCGCCGCGGTGAATGTAGCTCAGTTGGTTAGAGCGTCGGTCTGTGGCACCGAAGGCCGGGGGTTCAAGTCCCCTCATTCACCCCAGAGAATGGGTCAGGGAGGTCGTGCGCCTATAGCTCAACTGGATAGAGCACCAGGCTTCGAACCTGGGGGTTGGGGATTCGAGCTCCTCTAGGCGCGATTTGCCCCGTTAGCTCAGTGGTAGAGCATCCGGCTTTTAACCGGTTGATTCGAGTTCGATTCTCGGACGGGGCACAGATGCTAACCGATGGAACGTTTTACGCTTGCTAGAGTCGTCTAAAACTTGAGCTGGAGCAAGCCACGAGGCGCTACGGTTTGGTGGGCGCTGACGATCATCGTCGCGCTCATCTTCTTGTTCGTGGCATCGAGCGACGCAATCTACGAAGCCACGTCGCCGCCCGGCCCATTCCAGATCCTGCTCCGCAAGTCGTACAGCATCGCCGCCTTTGCGATCATCGGCTTCCTGTTCTCTGGCGCTCTCGAAGCCTCGAATAAAAGCCGCCCCGGATTCTTCACAGCGCTCGCAATTGCCGCGTACAGCCTGGTGATCGAAATCGTCCAGGCACTTGTCGGCTCGCACGAGGGTCTTGGTTGGAACGCGATCGACGTAGCGTGCGGTTTTGTTGGGGGCTATCTCGGTGCCGGCTTAGAGCGTTTGCGGCCGAAAGGCTAAAAAGATGAAATCACTCGGCAGCGGCCATGGCCGGCCTGCCGCTCGGTCTCACTCTCGGCATCAGCCACGCGAATGGAATACTCGCATAGAAGACGATCGCCGATAGCCTGAACAAGAAATTAAACGAGATCAGATTTACATTCTCCGTCAGCATCTGATAGAGCTGACGCACGGCATCCGACTGCGTCGCCGCTCCTTGCACCAATGCATGTACGGCGTAATGTGACTGGGTCACTGCCGCGGTCAGATCCGCAAAGGTATACTTCTGCTTCCAAACAAGCAAGGTTGTGAGAATCGCGATGCCCAAACTCCCACCGAGCTGGCGCAGCAGCGTCGAGATACCGGTCGCGTTGGCAAGCTTCATCTGGGGTATTTCCCATAGCTGCACCGTCGACAGCGGCACGAAGAGGAACCCAAGCGCAAACCCCGACAGCGCACGCGGCCAGAAAATATCCCAATATCCCGCATCCTGACTAAACGACCCAAGCCACCACGCTGATACACCAGACAACAGCAACCCAAACGACATTGAGATCCGTGCGTCGATCCGGCTCACGAGATTTCCGGCGATGGGCATGCTGATCGCCGTCGCGATTGCACCCGGCAGCAACACGAGTCCCGTCTGCCAAGCGTCAAAACCCAACACGATCTGCGTGAACAGCGGCAACACCAGGTTCAAGCCAAAAAGCCCAAAGCCCGTGACGATGCCGATGATATTGCCGAGCGCGAACGCCTTCGAGCGGAACACGCTCAAATCCACAAACGGGTGCTTATCCCGGACCTCTCTATAGATGAAGAGCGCCAGTCCCGCGACCGAAAGCACCGTCAAGCAGATGATAATCGGCGAACTGAACCAGTCATCATGCTCGCCGCGCTCCAATACGTATTGCAACGACGAGATCCCGACGACCATGCAGCCGAGCGCGAACCAATCCGCTCCCCGTTCCGGCTTGGCGATATATTCCGGATC
>JAFANK010000226.1 GCA_019232725.1 Vulcanimicrobiota bacterium
AAGATCGTATCGCAATTGCGACTGTACAGCGCCGTGGGTCCAGCGGTCTACGTGACGTTCGCGCTCGTGGCGCTTGCAAGCTTTTGGCTCTCCGGTATCGGATTTGCCTTCGTGCCGATCTTCTACATGCTTCAGGGTGTCAGGCGAACGCCATGAACTGGGAATCTCTCGCCGCCATAGGTACGCTGTTATCGGCGCTAGTCATAGCAGTTTCCGCAACGTTTGCCTTACGGCAGGTGAACCAGCTTCGACGCGCGACCCAGCTCGATGGCACGATGCGTATCTTCGCACAGTTCAGCGATCCAAGTTTCATCCACGCACGCAATTTTGTGCTGAGCGATCTCCAAGATCGGATGGAAGACCCTGGGTTCGTTGATGAGATGCGCAATTACGCGAAGGTAGATATAGCAAAACACCCCGAGTACCGGCTCCTCCTTTTCTTGCAGCTGGTGGGATCGCTCATCAAGAATCGATTAGTAGACGGTCCGGGCGTGTACGAGTTTGCGCAGTATTCAATCGTCAAATCATGGGAAGTTCTCGAGCCTGTGGTTCGGATGCAGCGGGAGAGCACAAATAATCCCTACATGTGGGGCGGCGCAGACTTCCTCTACGAAAGCGCAAGACGGTGGCTTGAGAAAGACGCTCGCAAGCGCGGCGTCGTTAGCCCGCGCACCGGTGAGCCGTTCAGCGTGGACCAATTCCAGTAGCAGGGACTATTCGCAGCCTGGTCCAACAGCAGACCGTCGTTTTGCCCTGGAAAGGTGGTTGCTATGCGATTAGCCCGCTTTGCGTCGTTATTGGTGGCGAGCGCGATTGCTCTGGTAACACCCGTGCTAGCATCGCAGACAACGATGCCCGCTCAAGCAAATGAGTTATCTCCGCAGATGCTATCCGCCCGCGCGGCACTGGAGAAGTATCAAGACCCGTTCACCGCGATTCGCGAGGGCTATTTCTCCACTGTTGGATGCGTATCGTTTACCACCGCCAGCACGATGAACGGCATGCCCTATCCTGCCGGTGCTATGGGCGTCCATTTTATCAACATGAAGAACGTCGGTCCTACTCTTGATCCTACGCGGCCACAGGTGCTTCTGTACGCGCCAACCCCCGATGGCAAGTTAAAGCTCGCCGGCGCAGAATGGTTTATGCCTTACCAAAAGGGCATGAAGCCGCCGACCTTGTTCGGTCACAAGTTTTATGGGCCCATGATGGGCCACTGGCCGGTAATGCCCAAGGAGCTCGTCCACTATGACCTCCACGTGTGGTTGTGGATGCCGAATCCCAACGGCGTGTTTAGCCCTACCAACGCAAACCTGCATTGTCCGTCGACCGGCTACAACTTCGCAAATACCACGCCCGATATGGCCATGCCTCACTAGCTCCATCAGATAGTTGGCGTGTCAAAGAAGATCATCGCCGTTATCGGCAGTACGGGCGCACAAGGCGGCGGGCTCGCGCGAGCTATCCTGAGTGATCGCAGTGGTGAGTTTGCAGTCCGAGCGCTGACGCGTGATCCCGCCTCAGACAGGGCTCAAGAGCTCGCAAAGCTCGGTGCCGAGGTGGTGGCTGCCGATGTCGATGATGCCGAGAGTCTCAAGAAAGCGTTCGCAGGGGCCTACGGTGCGTATTGCGTGACCTTTTATTGGGCGCATCTTTCTCCTGACCGGGAGAAGGCGGAGGCCAAAGCGATGGCCCACGCTGCACAACAAGCTGGCCTCCAGCACGTCATCTGGTCGACGCTCGAAGATACGCGTACGTACGTACCGCTCGACGACGATCGAATGCCGACGCTTATGGGCAAATACAAAGTGCCGCACTTCGACGCAAAGGGAGAGGCCGACGCCTACTTCACCGAGCTCGGTCTCCCGATGACTTTTTCTTACGCGTCATTTTATTGGGAAAATTTTCTTGGCCGCGGCATGGGGCCGAAAAGAACCGGTGACGGCGCCTATATGCTGAATCTCCCGCTTGGCGACAAGCGGTTGACCGGTATCGCGGCAGAAGACATCGGGAAGTGCGCCCTTGGCGTCTTCAAACGCCGAGAAGAATTCATCGGCAAACGGATCGGGCTCGCGGGCGATGCGTTGACCGGCGAGCAGATGGCCGCCGCGATGAGCAAAGCATTAGGCAAACAGATCCGGTACAACGCCGTGCCGTTTGAGGTGTTTCGCAGTTTGGGATTTCCGGGCGCGGAGGACCTGGGCAATATGTTCCAGTTCTATGCTGAATTCGAACCGGTGCTCTTGGCTTCACGCGACATAAACCTGTCACGCTCGCTCGATCCTGAACTCCAATCCTTCGAGCAATGGCTCGACCGCAACGCAAGCGCCATCCCACTGGAATAAAGCATCCAGACGGGTGCTATTCGTGTTCTTGAATTGTCTAGAGCGAATGCCTTAACGAGGTTCTTGCTCTGAAGCGTCACTCCACGCGTCTTGGAACAAGCAACCCAAAAGCAACATCACCAGCAGCGTCGCTAGGGGAAATAGCGCGAGGTCCATGTTAGATACGTTCCCCCGCCCTAGGTCATGAAACACTGCCCCTGCGAGCGAGCGGACGCTCAGCCGGGGAGCGCGCCGCCCAAGCGCGGACGCCGCGCTCACGCATCTCATCAAACGCGTCCAGGAACGGGTCTTGATGCCTGGCGCGCCGGCGCGCGCGATCGAGTCCTAAGGACGAAGGGCCGATAACCGACAAAAGCAGCGAGCCCGTGCACAAAACCGGCATTGCATCACGCAGTACAAGACTTACGTCCCCTGACGTCGCGGCGATGAGTCCGTACGCCAGCAAGAACATGGCGGCCAGCCAAGACGCGACCCTGCTCGCCAAGCCAACCAAGAGCAGCACTCCTAAGACGATTTCGGTGACGGTCACCGCGGTTGACAGTTGAGCAGTGGGCACAGCCGGCAAGCCGGCATGGGTGTGGGCAAGTGGACCTATGGCCCTCATAAGCGGTGCACAAATCGACTCGAGTTTCCCCGCGTTGGTACACGACTGAACACTTTCGAAGGCCGCGGTGAGAAAAATAAGCCCAAGGCCAATGCGCAGCAGTCCGGCAAGCGTCCGGCCGCCAAATACCATCAACGTCGAGAACGCAAGCGTTGTACTGACGCCGAACCAGAAAGCAACGTCGAGCGAGGCCTCTCGGTAGTGCAGCATGAGATACGCGATTTGCGTCGCGATCGCTAGCACCAACAACACCCTAGCCGTCCAAATCAACATACGATCCGTTTTCCCAATGCTTGGTAGCCTATGCAGCAGTTGGGACTCGGCCCTATTTTGTGAGAACGCGGCGCAGCGCGGGATAGTCGATTTTGGCGTTGTGCCGCCGATCGACTGGGATCCGATGAAGGAAGCGTATAGCGTCTATGCGCGCCCATCCAAGTCTTAGCTGTAGCTCGCCTTTCAGCCGGTCTTTGTCCGAAACTTTCGGCTGAACGGCGAGCACGGTAAGTCCATTGACTGCGACCAGCGCGCTGCGCGCGACGCCCGGGACGTCGCTGACGGCGGTTTCGACACAAAACGGGAACAACGACTGACCGTCCCGATCGATCCGGGTGCCGCATCGCCCGAGCAGCCACAAGCGTCCTGACGCATCGAGGTAACCGAGATCCCCCGTGCGGTGCCACACCGTTGTGTCAACCTTGAACTTTGTTTCCGCATCACCGCGACCAGCTAGATAGCCCGGCACGACATGGTCACCCGAAACGACGATCTCTCCCGCTTCAGGTGAGGGCAAAGTCATTTGTGCGAAGCGCTCCTCGTCCAGCTGTGATATTGGCTGATCAGACTGCTCTGCGATGATGCGTAGTCGCACCGCTCGGACAGGCATCCCCGCTAGCAACCCTGCGCCGTTTTGCATCGCCTTTCGGTCTGCCGTCGTGATGTCGCTGCGTCGACAATGCGCGATCGGTTCAGCTTCAGTCGAACCGTACACGGCGCTCGGATCGGCGTGTGGTGCAAGGTTTTGCAGCTCGTCCAAGAGGCGTGGAAACACGGGCGCTCCGCCGCAAAATATTTTGCGAATTCTTGGCAGTGTCGTCTGAGCGGCTCCAGTGCAGCTCAGCATTCGGCCGAAAAATGCTGGAGAAGCTGTGGCGCTGGTTACGTTGCACGCAGCGGCATCTTCGTGGGCGTGGGCGCCGTCAACGCGACCAGGGCGACGCAGGTCGACGTCGCTGATGACGCTCGTGACGCCACACGCGAGATTCGCCAGAAGCACGATCGGTAAGGTGGTCAGGTCGACGCTCCCCGTTTGGAGCTCCATCGTTTCCCGAAGCGCTTCAAGCTGCGCGAGCAGCACGGCGTGCGTCCGCACTGCTCCTTTGGGGACGCCCGTGCTGCCGCTCGTAAAGGTCACGAGCGCGGGGCCGTCCGGTGCCACCGCAAACGCGCTCGGGCTTGACGCCATGTGGAGCGATCGTCCCCACGGAATCGCTCCAGGCACCGTGCCTGAGCAGATATTGAGTTCAATAGCTCGGACTGCGCGCGAGCGGAAGCGGAGCAGCTGCCCCAGGGGGCTTGAAAAATAGGCGACCGGCTGTTGCAATGCGCAACATGCGTCCAATATGCGTGTGTCTGCTGAAGGGTCAATGAACATCGCCACAGCGCCGATCCGAAGGACTGCGGTCAGCGCGACGTAGAGCTGCGTTTGCATCGGGTGCACGATGAGTACGCCATCGTTGGGACGGATACCAAGCTCCAGCAAGAGCGCTGCGCCTTGGGCCGCGCGTTCTTGTAATTCACTAAAAGTGGTCGTTCTGCCGCCGCCGTGTTTTTCCACGATGGCCAGCGCGTGCGGCGTGTCGCGCGCCTGGCGATCCAAGAGCTCGGCGACGTTCATCGCTCAGCAGCCACGTCCCGGGCAAACAGCGTATATCCGCGCATCTGCCGGCCGAAACGGTCGCTCAAACTTCGCGAGCCGACGTTGCCATCGTGCATCAGCGCGTGGATCGTACGGGTGTATCTCAACTCGGCGATACGTGCTCTGCACGTCGCGAGCAGCAGCGCGCCAAGGCCGGAATATTGCTTGTCCGGCAAGATCGCGATCGTCTTGACGATGGCTGTTTCAATGCGGGCGCCGCGCTGCGCCTCGGCCCAGTCGGGAAGAGCGAAAACAAACCCAACGGGTCTGTCGCGCTGCTCGGCGATAAAAGCAAGTTCTGCCCGCACGTATTGCTTGAGCGGCTCGTAAATTGCGTGACACTGGCTGCGCTCGATGGGAGAATACAAAAACGCTGAGCGAAAGCTCTCCGATGAGACGTCAAAGATGCGGTCCACTTCCTGATCGAACTGCTGTGGTTCGAACTCGCGGATCCGGACCTCCAATTGCTGCATGCGATTGCGAAGCTCGGGCACACGTGGATCGACGCTGTGGACATCTGTTTCGAGAGCAGACCCATAATGCGCAAGCGCGTCAAACCCGGCATCGCGGAAGGCTTGCGGCCACTGGTCGGGGTTGTCGGGTTCGAGAAAGAACGGCGGTTCATCGCCCCGCTCGGTTACGAATCGGTATCGATGCCACGTGTTGCCGTCGATCGGCCCAACCGCTCGTGTACACCCGGCTGCTGCGAGCGAGCGGCAAGCATGCTCGAGCAGAGCGAGCGCACCGGTGTCCGAGCGGGCGGCAAAGTGCCCGATGTATCCTAAACGCGCGCTTTCGAGCTGCGCTGTTGCACGCCACCATAAAGAACAGCGGGCCACCGCCTCATCATTCTCGAGCGTGACGAGATGCCGGTCACCCTCTGGCATCGCAATATCTGTCGGCTTCGCCGAAGGCGTTGCCCCGACAGCGGTAAGTGAATGGAAGAGACCAATGTCCTCCGGTGTGCTGACGGTGATGGTGCTACGCACGCGCGGAGCCCAGCATCAGCCACAGCATCCCGAGCCCCGCGACAGACGCTGCTAGCGCGACTGCGCCTTGGCGAAGCCAGCGGCGTAGATCGCGCGGACAGGGGTCGAGCACTCGCTGCATGAGCATGAAGAGACCGACGCCGAGCGCGATGAGGACGATCGCGAGCAGCGCGGCAGATAGCCACGGTTGCACGGCGTGCACGATAACGACATAGGGGAGAAATAAGAGCCAGCCGACGCCGACCGACGCAGCAAATAACCTCACGCGCGGCGCTTTTGGGAAATGGTAAATCTCGCGAGTGAGCTCCAAGATCGCCAGCTGGATCGCAAACGTCAGGACATATGGGAACAGCAACGCGTCGTTGTGCGTGGTGACGGCCGCCACCAGCCACATGACACCGGGTAGACAGATGGAGAGAATGCTTTGGGCATTGTGCGGCGCGATGTCCCGGCCCAGTGCCGAATAGCTGAGGAGCTTATCGCGTACGAAGATGAGCAGCGGCGGATACACCCACGTGAAGCCTCCCAAGGCCCAGATCACATAGCCCACCAGCACGGCCGTCAGCAACCCGTCATCTGCGAACGTTGAACGCGACCTGTAGAGGAACGTTATCGCGGAAAGAATCACCACCACAGCGAGATTGGTGATAAGCTCGATGACATCGAGCTTCACAAAGGAGTTGAACAGCAAGAACCCCATCACCGGGAGCAAGAGGTTATCAATCCCACGCCACGCCACGGCCTCGACCAATACCGTGAGCAGGCCCGTGATGAGCGAGATCAGCGCGGCCTTTGGCGCTGCGATGTGTGCGTACAGCATAAGTGGCAAGAACGCACAGAAAAATGCCATGATGAAAAAGGCGAACGAGCCCTGGTAGCTCTTGGTGCCTTCGACCGTCGCGAAAAGTTTGGTGCCATAGCGGATACCGACGAGTGCTGCGACCGCATCTGCGAGGGTTAAGATGAGAATCGGCACGCAATACAAGAGCGGATCGCCGTCGGATAACCAGAACGAGAGCGCGATACCGGCTGGGAAATAGAGCTCGCCCGCCGAGACTCGATCGACGGCGTCGATCACACCACCCATCGTCGTCTTGAGCCAGGGCACGTACCGTAACCCGGCGAGCATGACAAATGCGATTGTCGCTAGGATGAAGACGGGCAGCGCGCTTGAGAAAATCCAGGGGAAGGTCAAGGCCACCGTGCCCATCCCGATGTGCACGAGTTTGCGCACGGTCTCGGGCTGCCAATGCCAACGCAACCGGCAGATGCGAAGGCCCACGATGAGCGCCGTCAGCGCGATGAGCACGAGGCCGGCGGCAAGCCACTGGTCGGAGGTCATGTGGCTTCCTCCAGCACGAACCTGCTATAGAAAAAGGCCTTGTCGCGTTCGTGGAGGTCGCGCGCGACATCTGTGAGCTCGCGCAGCCTGCCTGAGAGCGAGGCAGGCCGGGTGCGAGGTGCGAGCATGTTCCAATAGGCGATCCGCGAGCCACGCCGGGCCGCGCGCACGAGCCGGGTCAAGAGCGCTTCATAGTTATCGACCGACATATATTCAAAGATGTCGCTCAGGTTGAAGCGATCGACGACCACGCTTGCGTGCTGATCCAAGAACGTCTCAAGGGAGATGCAGTGCCACTCGAGGCGATCGAGGTTGGCGCGAATCGTCTCGAAATGCTCCGACCGCAGCGCGTAGGGCAATGCCGTCGGATGGCGCCCCGTGAGTATCCATTGCAAGTACGGGTTGTCCGCGGGATCGAGCGTCGTGAGCGCATGCCGCCCACGCGCGAGGATGCGGTCAGCGACCGACCCATCGACATAGTCGAAAAAGTGTGGATCGCGTCCCAACCGTCCCATGACGAATCGAGAAAAGAAAACACGGAAGAGCAGACGCCAGCGCAGCGTGTTCCATTGGTGTTCGTAAAAAGCCGTGCGTTCTTCGCGCGTGCCACCGGCCAAAAGGCGCTCGACCATACGATGCGAGTGGATAAGCGGCAAGACACGCTCGCGAAAAAGTTTGAAATAGTGCTCGAACTTACCGGATGCGCCGATGCCAGCAGCAACCAGATCTAACCGCTCGTCCCAAAACGCGCGCACGTCCGGCGAAAGACCGGGGCGGCAGCGTTCGTAGAGCGCGACGCGCCGATCGCTCGGCGTCGAGCCCATGAGCTCCAACAGCTCAGGGTGGGAGAGTAGGCGATACGCGGCAACCCGAAGCTCCAGGCACGCAAGCTGCGCCGCACTCAAGTCCAAAGCGATCACACGGCTTGGGTGCTT
>JAFANK010000237.1 GCA_019232725.1 Vulcanimicrobiota bacterium
AGTAGCTCGGATGTCGGACGATGCCGTAAACGCCATTTGTCACAAGCGTGTGTCCAGCCTGAATTGCAACGAGGCCGCTGAAGCGATTCCCGAGCACGAACACCGGATAGAGGCGTAACGCACCGCCGGCAGCATACAGCAACACGCCCGCCCACCGGATCGGGTCACCCCCGAAGGTCAAAAAGTTTATACGATCGCACCACGCAGGTAGCAGGCCTGCGAGCAAACCGATAATCGAGAACGCAGCAATCACCCAACGATTACCGCGATCCTCTCGTACGCCGGAGCTCACGTTTCCGCCGGCAAACAAAGCAGCAATGCTGAGCGCGAGCGTGACCACTGCCAGCGCTATCAGCGGCGGGTGAGAGAAGAACTGTGCGAACCCGCCCTCGCCGACGATTGCGAGCCCGAAGTATAAGCCAACCCCGATAATTACGAGAGCGAGACGCGCGAGCGACATCAAAGAAGGCGGCCCTAGAGCAGCTCCAGCCCTTCGGATTGATATCGCGGGTTATTTATGATGGCGTAAACACCCCGATTTTGTTTGCATTGAATTCTGTGAACCAAATAGTCCCGCCCGGCCCCGACGTGATGCCGTCCGGATTGGCATTTGCCGTTGGAACGGGATTGGTTTCTGTGATCAAGCTGCCGACGAGCTTGCCTAATGTGTTGAGTGCAGGATCGCTGAA
The DNA here is from genome assembly GCA_019232725.1 of Vulcanimicrobiota bacterium. Taxonomy (GTDB): domain Bacteria; phylum Vulcanimicrobiota; class Vulcanimicrobiia; order Eremiobacterales; family Eremiobacteraceae; genus JAFANK01. The sequence continues at coordinate 690 of JAFANK010000237.1, forward strand.
CCAGACGTCCCCAAGAGCGTCCTTGGCAAGGACCCTCGGCGTGCTGCCCGTGACACCCGAAATCTCCGAAATGCTCCCAGAGGTTGTAGACTGTCCGATGTTAGCAGTGACCTCTCCAAAGAGCAACGCCCCAGACCTTGCGACGATACCAAACGGCTGGCTCCCGGCTGCAGCGGCGTATTCATTGGACGCGCCGCTTGTTGTGATCTTTCCGATCGTATTCAGACCCTCGTCCGTAAACCAGAGGTTGCTATCAGGGCCTGTCGTTATCTGGCGGAGTGCGGACGCCGGATTCGAGGTCAACGCGAATTCTGTTATCGAGCCGGAAGTGGTGGAAAACCCGATCGCCTGGGAACCTGCGTCGACGAACCAGAGGTTCCCGTCCGGCCCCGCTGTGATGCCCAGCGGATGAAGTAGTCCCTCTGCCGAGAAGAGCGTAATGACACCAGCTGTCGTAATTCGGCCTATCGCACCCGCGGTTGCGGTTCCCGAAGGGAAGTTTGTGAACCAGAGATTGCCGTCTGGCCCATTGGTTATGCCATAGGGCATAACGCTGGAGTTGGGAATCGGAAATTCGGTTAGCGTTCCGGATGGGGTCATGCGGCCGATTTTGTCTGTTCCCTGTTCCGTAAACCAGAGATTGCCGTCGTTCCCCTGGACTATTTGCGTGGGAACGCTGCCAGCAGTGAGCGGGTACTCTTTAAACGTTCCAGCGACGTACGTCGTGGTAATCAGCTCCCACAAGTACGTGTGTGACGTGTCAGCCGTAAATGAAACATTCGTGCCCGGGAATGAAACGGAGTGACTTGTGCTGACGATTGTGCCGGTCTCTGTATCTAAGAGCGCACCGGTCGTGAGATCAAACGTTTCCAGCTTGAACGTCAAACCTTTTGTCGAAAGGTCCGCCGGCAAATCGAACTCCACTGCCGGGAACTTGGCAAACGTTATCGTCGAGCTTGAAGCGGCTCTCGTTGACGCGTCTGACGGGCCTCCGTATTTGATCGTGACGAAATGACGTTTCACTGGTGGGTTGACAAAGAGCCGATGCCATCTGTCCGCCGACGGCGAAGGAGCTCCTGGCGGCGGACTGACGTAGCTCGTCACCGTCACCGTCGTCCCATCAGGTGCGTTGTTCGCACCAGCCACCCAATCTCCAGAGTAGCCTCCTAAGGCCGGAATTGGTAGCGGTGTACCCGCGAGAAGAGGAACAGTCGTGCAAACAGGACTTGGGGCCGGGCTTGGGCTCGGACCGCCACACGTGTAGGTGAGAGCGTAATACGTTTCGCCCGCTCGTAACGTGATGGCCGAAGTGGTCGGCGTGAAGGTCGCCGTCCGGCCAGCGAGCGCGAAATCCCCAATGTGTTTCCAGCCGACTTTCGGGTCGTAGTAGCCGACCTTCACCGGTAGCGTACCCATGCTGAATCCAGCTGGAATCGCTAGTTTGAAGCCTGGGAAGCCGTCGATCTTCACGTCTTTGTTCGTGCTCAACGTGAAATACAAGTACGGGATAGCCACGTGCATGTCGGGGGCAAGCGCGGGCATGGCGGCCGGCGCACCGCTGGTCACGCGCACCGTCAGGTTTGTTCCCGCTGCTGCGTCATTCGCAGGCACCGTTAGCGACTCTGCGAACCCGGCCACGCCGGGAAGATTGATCGTCATACCTGCAGCGCTCAACGGACCTGAATACGTGCCGCCTTGAGATGGAGGTGGCTGATTGGGAGCTGTGAGCGGGCTGTTGGAACCTCCGCCACCGCCGCACGATGCAAGCACGAGCATCGTCAAAGTAATGCTGGCGGCCGAAAGAATAAGCCGCGAATTGTCTTGCCCTAAAAATCGCATGACAGATTCCTCAAGATGACAACGGCGCTAAAAGACCAAATCCAACCTCCGCCATCCCCCGCTTTATTAGAGCACATCACATCTAGCGATTTCTACTCACGGCGGAAGATTTGAATCGAAAGCCCTAGGGGGCAAAAATGCTGCCCGTGAGTGCAAGTCTAGCAGAGTTGATTCTGACGGATGCGTCTTATGCGTTGTTGAGCAAGGGTCTAATCGGCAGGTCGATCAGCCGAGCCCGACACATTGCGCATACCCGGGTTGCGGTTCGCATAAGTGACTGCCATGCTAAGAATGGTGCATGACACAACGATACCAGTGGGCGATCGAGGACTCGAACCTCGGACCTCATCCTTATCAGAGACGTAAGATCAAAGGCTCGAGACCGAAACAGCCGCTAGACAAGGCTTGCATAAGCTGACGTTGGCCGCCCTCGGCTGCATTTGGTCAGCAATCTGGTCAGCAATTTTGCGCAGCTCCGGGGTACGAGACGTGTCGAAGGTGCGCGCGCGGGTGACCGCGCCGCGCGCGAGCTATGACCCCCTCACGCGTTCCTGCGGCTTCCAAAAACCCCCAGAAAAATATGCGGCCTCTGCGCTACACCTTGAGCGCTTCTTCGACCGCCTGATCTTCCGACCACGCAGCACCTTCGGCCGCATTCTTTTCGATCTCGGCATCGCTGAGCTTTTCGCGCAGTGCGGCCATCAGCTTGTCGTGGCCCCATTGTTCAGTCGGTTCGCGCTGAAATTCGAGAGCCTTGAACTGCGCCTCGACATAACCCAACGATTGTGCTGCTTTGGTGCTCCGATTTCGCAACGCTGCGATCAACGCCAAATGCTGGATGGCAACGGCTAGTCCAAGGCTATCTTGCATCTCCCGCGCAAACTGGAGTCCTCGTCTGGCCGATTGACCCGCGCGCTCAACGTCACCACGCGCCACACAATATGCGGCGAGGTTAACATAAGCGGCTGCC
>JAFANK010000272.1 GCA_019232725.1 Vulcanimicrobiota bacterium
GTGGACGTTATAGACACGACCGCGATCGTCGACCGGCGATGCCGCAACGTGCGTGCCGCCAAGATCGACGCCGATCGCATACTTCACGCGTCACGCCTCCCGCGGACGAACAATCGGTCGGCTAATGCCGACCGCTTCGACGCCATGGTGCCCAGGACAGGACTCGAACCTGCACCGGTTTTACCCGACTAGCCCCTCAAACTAGCGCGTCTACCAATTCCGCCACCTGGGCGAGCACCGACCAATCTGTTATACGATAAAGCGCCTCACCGGTCAATCGGACTACTGCTACTGTACGTTGGGGTCGATCGCGTCGCGCAGCCCGTCGCCCATGTAGTTGATGGCGAGCACGGTGAGTAAAATCGCAAGACCGGGATAGATCGCAGCCCACGGCGCGATCGTGATGTTCTCTTGCGCGTTCGCGAGCATGCTGCCCCATGAGGCCGTGGGTGGCTGGATGCCGTAGCCCAAGAACGAGAGCGCCGATTCGAGCAGGATGACCCCGCCGACATCAAGGGTGGCTTGTACGACGATGGGCGCGACCGCATTGGGCAAGAGATGCCGGATGACGATGCGCGCATCACCGCTACCGATCGCGCGCGCGGCTTCAGTGAACTCCTTTTCACGCAAACTCAAGAACGAGCCGCGCACGAGCCTCGCGACGTTCATCCACGAAAGCAGCGCAATGATGATGACGATGGACGCGAAGTTGAGCGCGGCCTTGCTCGATGAAGCGGCCACGATTCCAGACAGCACGAGTAACAGCGGCAGCAACGGGATCGACAAGAACGCATCGGTCACGCGCATTAAAAGACCGTCCACCCAACCACCATAGTAGCCCGCAACCGCGCCGACGAGCGCGCCCAGCAACACTTCGATGATGACGACCGAGAAGGCGATGGTGAGCGATATGCGCGCGCCGAACAGGATACGCGTGTAGAGATCCCGACCGATCTCGTCCGTGCCAAGCCAATGCCCGAACTGCCCGGGCGCGAGCGGCTGGCCTTGCCAATGGTTGTCGATCGCATTGGGGTCGAAGTGTGACAGCCATGGCGCAAAGATAGCGCCGAGCACCATGATGAGGACGACCAAGGCGCCGGTGAGCGCAAGGCGATGCCGCTTGAACTTGCGCCACGTCAGGTGGCGGTCTTGGACAAACGCCTCGTCGTCATAGATCGGCGGTGCTATCGGCTGGCGCAGGGCGTCGGTTGCGTAAGCTTCCATCAGTCGTATTTCACCCGTGGGTCAAGCCACCCATAGCAGAGATCGGCGACCAGATTGAACACCACGACAAGCACGGCGCTGATCACGAGGAAGGCCATGAGCAACGAGAAATCCTGCTGCTGCAGAGCGGTGTAGAACAGCCGGCCCATTCCCGGCCAGGCGAAGATCGACTCGGTCACGATCGCGCCGCTGAAGAGACCCGGCAGCGCGAGCGCGGTGATTGTGACGACCGGCATGAGTGCGTTTTTGAGCCCATGCTTGAACAGAATGCGTCCAAAAGGCAGTCCCTTTGCGGCCGCCGTGCGCATGTATTCGGTATGCAGCACTTCTTGCATTGACGCGCGGGTGAAACGCGACCAGTTCGCAAGCTGCAAGAGCGCAAGCGTCATGACCGGCAGCACGAGGTGCGCCACACGGTCGCTGAAGCTGCCACCTTCGGTTGAGGTTGCACCCGCGGACGGGAGATTGAAGTCGAGCGCGTAGCCGAACGCCTGCCAGTGAATGCCGTGAACGGAGAACATCATCTGGAGCATCAGTGCAAGCCAGAACACCGGCATGGAAAAACCGAAGAACGCGAAGGTGGTCACGAAATAATCGATCAGCGAATAGGGACGCACGGCCGCCAAGATGCCCATGAGCAGACCAAGGCCGATGGCAACCGCGTACGAGATGCCCATGAGCTCGAGCGTCGCCGGCAGACGTTCGCCGATCGCCTCGCGCACAGTCGTCGAATTCATGGTCGACCAGCCCCAGTCGCCCATCACGTACTTGCCAAGCCACGAGACGTACTGGATCCACACCGGCCGGTCGAGCCCGAAATTGTGTTTGAGCCGAGCGATGTCCGCAGCCGTGATGTGGGGATTCTGCATGTACGGCGCGAGTGGACCACCCGGCATGTAGTGCAGAATAGTAAACAAAATGATGCTGATGAATATCAGCAGCGGAACTGCCTGCAAAAGGCGGCGAATCGTGTAATTCAGCATCGCTTGTCCGAGCGCCGCGCGCCCGAGGTTGGGCCGCACTTTTCTGTGCGCCGTGCGGGACGGCCTGCAAATGAAAGGGGGCGCGGCCAGTCGCCGCGCCCTTCGCTTGGCTCTTTTGGAGTGACAGCACGCTGCCGGGCTGCCCGCCGACCGCTCGGTGACCCTTACCGTCGTTCCATGAGTTGACGAAGGACGTACGGCAAGATCCCATCGTGCCTGAAGTAATCGGCCTCATCAGGTGTGTCGATGCGCGCGACGGCGCCGAACGATGTGCGCTTGCCATCCGGAGCGACCGCTGTGACTTCCAAGCGCGCACCGGGTTCAACGCCGCCTGCGATGCCGCGTATCTCATATCGTTCCTCGCCAGTGAGGCCCAACGTCTCCGCCGACGTTCCGTGCTCGAATTGCAGCGGCAAGACGCCCATGCCGATGAGGTTGCTGCGATGGATCCGTTCGTAGCTCTCGGCCACCACTGCGCGTACACCGAGCAACCGGGGCCCTTTGGCCGCCCAATCGCGCGACGATCCAGAACCATATTCCTTGCCGGCGATCACGATGAGCGGCACGCCTTCAGCACGGTAGCGCTCGGACGCCTCGAAGATCGTCATTTGCTCGCCATCGGGCATGTGCCGCGTTATGCCTCCCTCCGTTCCCGGAGCGAGCCGGTTGCGCAACCGGATGTTCGCAAACGTGCCACGCATCATCACTTCGTGGTTCCCGCGACGCGCGCCGTACGAATTGAAATCAGCAGGAGCAACGCCACGCTCGATGAGGTATGCGCCAGCCGGGGTTGCGCGCCCGATATTGCCGGCCGGCGAGATGTGGTCGGTCGTGACGGAATCACCGAGCAATGCAAGCACGCGCGCGCCCTGGATGTCCTGCAGGGGCGTGGGCGTCGCCCTCATTTCCTCGAAGAACGGCGGATGTTTGACGTACGTCGATTCTGGATCCCACGCAAACCGCTCGCCCTTCGCGACACTGAGGGACTTCCACCGCTCGTCGCCTCTAAACGCATCTGCATAGGTCCGCCGGAACATCGACTCCGCAACACACGCGGCAACCGTCTTTCCGATCTCGTCCGATGTCGGCCATAGATCTTTGAGATAGACCGGCCTGCCGTCGTCGGCTTGCCCTAGCGGCTCGGCCAGCGGATCGAAATCCATCGTTCCGGCCAATGCGTAGGCGACCACCAGCGGCGGCGATGCCAAGTAGTTCGCGCGAACGAGGGGATGGATGCGGCCTTCGAAATTGCGATTGCCCGAAAGCACAGCGCACGCGACGAGCTCGTGCTCCGTGATGCAGTTCGCGATAGGCTCGTCCAGCGGACCGCTATTGCCGATGCAGGTCGTGCAACCATAGCCAACCGTGTAAAACCCAAGTTGCTCGAGATACTTCGTGAGCCCGGCCTTCTGCAGATACTCGGTCACGACTTGAGACCCAGGGGCCAGGCTTGTCTTGACCCACGGCTTGGAGCGCAGCCCCTTTTCCACGGCTTTTTTTGCGAGCAGACCGGCCCCGATCATGACGCTCGGGTT
>JAFANK010000018.1 GCA_019232725.1 Vulcanimicrobiota bacterium
CCAAACATCGACGCCGCCGATCGGCAAATATCCGTGGATGCTCGCCTCGATCGCGCGGATGAAGCCGATGAAAGCGACCAGGACCAAGATGATGCCGAAGACGCGCAAGTACCGCACCGCATTTTCAACGGTGCCGGCCATGAGCAGCCCTGAAAGGCCGATGATGAGGTGCACGATGTTATGGACGAGATTGATATAGAAGACGCCGAGCAGTGGCACAGGCGTCATGCCGAACGTGCCGCCGAGCGGCGACAAAAAACCGGCCACGCCGACAAGCGAATAGATGACGCCAAAGATAAGCGCAACGGTCTTAGCCATGCCCAGAGCTTACCGCACCCTTGCGTTAGGCACCTGTCGCTTGGCTGGTCCTTGCGCTCTTCACGATGCGCTCGAACGTGTCCGCATCCACATTACCACCGGTGATGACGATGCCGAGGCGAGCACCCTGCAACGGCAATTTTCTGCAGAGAGCGGCGGCGAGTGCGACAGCGCCAGACGGTTCGACGACCATCTGCAGCAGCTCGTGCGCGTCAGCCATCGCTGAGCGGATCTCCTCATCTGATACAGTCACGATTTGCTCCGCCAGCGCGTGCACGATCGGCCAGGTGAGTTCGCCGGGTGACATCGCCTGCAAACCATCAGCGATCGTGTCCGGGAACCCGATGCGCTCGCGCGTGCCGTGCTGAAACGACAGCTGCCAATCATTGCCCGCCTCGGGCTCAACGCCGAAGATGCGGATCTGTGGTCGCAAGTGCCGCGCTGCAACTGCGCAACCGGCGAGCAGGCCACCACCGCCAAGCGGCGTGGCGATCGCATCCAGATCGGGCTCGTCCTCTAAGAGCTCGAGCGCGGTCGTGCCCTGCCCGGCCATGACGCGGTAATCGTCGAACGGCGGCACGAGCGTTCCTTGCGCGCGCGCACAAAGATCGCGCGCTATCTGTTCGCGGTCGTCGCGACGGCGGTCGTAGGTGACGACCTGCGCACCGTGGCGACGCGTGGCCTCGAGCTTCGCGACCGGCGCGTCCTGGGGCATCACGATGGTTGCGTCGATGCCCAACAGCTTGGCCGCAAGGGCGACGCCTTGGGCATGGTTGCCTGAGGAGAAGGCGACGACGCCGCGCCGGCGTTCGTCTGTCGACAATTGCGAAAGCCGATTATACGCGCCGCGAAATTTGAAGGCGCCCCCATGCTGGCGGTTCTCGCATTTGACGAAGAGCGTGTTGCCTGCGATATCGTCAAGCTCGTTCGAACGCAGCACCGGAGTATGCTCGGCGACCCCGCGCAGCCTGTCAGCTGCCGCACGGATATCGTCAAAGGTCAGTCCATCCATGCCGTGCAGTTCAACAGTCTGCTCGTCGTCCACTTGCTGCTTGCTCGTGTGTGGGTCGCGGTGGAAAGCGGCGCGCGGCGCCAGGGTATGGCGCGAAAGCTCAAGAAATCCGGGGCTTCGGAACCACTCTCGCAAGAGGTTGAGTACACCCCTTTCGCTATGCCAGTGTCCGACCGTCGCATTCTCAAGTATCAGTCCATCGCCGTCGACATCCGCGATCGCATAGCGCGCGGAGCGCTGCGGCCCGGCCAACAGCTACCCGCGTCTGCGAGCTTGGCCAAGCAGTATGGCGTCGCGCTTATGACCGTTCGCCAGGCGCTCGCGTTGCTCGAACACGAGGGGACGATCGAAGCACGCCACGGCGCCGGCACTTTTGTCGTGGATGGTCCGCGTCGCAACCAAAAGCGTTTCGGCAAGATCTTGCTCGTCGAAGACGAGGAGGCCCTGTGCGAGACGGTGGCAGCGGCGCTGCGCGACTACGGCCACACGGTCGATACGTCGCTCAACGGCAACGATGCGCTTGGGCGGCTGCGGTCGCGCGAACCGTACGATGCGATCGTGCTCGACCTGCGTCTGCCCGACATGAACGGCATGGAGATCGTCGAGTACATCAAATCCAGCCGTCCCTCCCTTGGACTCATCGTCGCGAGTGGATACCTCGAACAAGAAGATGTGTTGCGCACCGCCGAGCGGTGGCCGATCATGATGCTGCGCAAACCGTATGCCGCCAGCGATCTGATCGAACGGCTCGCCATGCTGCTTCAGCAGCGCCGCGAGTACGCTCGCGTCTGATCCGTCTGCCGCTGCGCATTGAAGATCGTCGTCGCCGTCAAACAAGTTCCGGACACGAACGCCGAAAAGACGTTTGATCCGCAGACCAAACGGCTGAACCGCAGCGCCATCGAGAACGTCCTCAACCCGTTCGACGAATACGCCATTGAAGAAGCGCTGCGGTGCAAAGAGACCCTCGGCGGCGACACGACCGTCACCATCCTCACGATGGCTCCGCAACGAGGCGTCGACGTCGTGCGCAAAGCCCTCGGCATGGGCGCCGACAACGCCGCGATGATCTCCGACGATGCCATCGGCGGCAGCGACACGATGGCGACCGCGTACCTGCTCGCGCTTGCCCTGAAGCACATCGGCTTCGATCTTGTGCTGTGCGGCACGCAAAGCACCGATGCGACCAACGGCATCGTGCCCGCCGCCATCGCCGAACACTTACGTGTCCCTGCGCTGACCTATGCGAAGAAGCTCGAGATCAAGGCGAGCGCGGTCGAGATCCAGCGCGAGGTCGAAACGGGGTACGCACGGGTCGGCTCGCAGTTGCCGGCGGTGGTGTCGGTGACCAAGGGCATCAACGAGCCACGCTACCCGACGCTTAAGGGCATCATGGGAGCGAAGAAAAAAGAGATCACGATGCTGACGCTTGCCGACATCGGGGCAGACCTGGCGCGGATCGGCGAGGCGGGAGCCAAGACGCAGGTCGAAAGCTTCACGCCGGTCGGCGCGCGCGCCCGCGGTGAGGTATTCGTCGCCTCAGATCCCAAGGAAGGCGCCCGCAAGATCCTCGATTTTCTGATCGCCAAGAAGGCCATATAAGATGAAGGCGGTCGTCGCACTCGTCGAGCATGACGCAGGCACCGTTCGCCGCTCCGGCCTCGAGCTCGCCACAAAAGCGGCGGATCTCGGACGGGATCTGGGCGTGGCGTCGGGGGCGGTCGTGCTCGGACCAGGCGCGGATGCTGCAGCCCAGTCGCTCAAAGGCACGCCGGTCGATAAGATTTTCGCCGGCACGAGCGTGCCTGTCGATCAGTTTCTCATCGACCCCGCTGTCGATGCGCTCGAGACGCTGCTCAAAGAACAGGGTGCGCTTGCTCTGCTCGTGCCGGCGACCAACGCAGGCAAGGACATCGCTGGACGCATCGGCGTGCGGCTTGGCGGCGGGGTCATCACCGAAGCCAACGACATCGAAGCAAAAGACGGCGCGCTCGTCGTGCGCTCGCCCAAGTTCGGCGGCTCGATCATCAGCACGTTGCGATTCAAAGACGCGGACTACGGCGTCGTGGTGTGCCGAGCCAACAGCTTTGCGGCCAGGTCGGAGGCGGGCAAGGGTGAGGTGGTCGCGCTTGCAGCGCCTACGGCGCAGTACAATACCCGCATCGAGGAGACTGTCGTCCAAGAAGCTGGAAA
>JAFANK010000134.1 GCA_019232725.1 Vulcanimicrobiota bacterium
ATCAGCTGCGCGATCGTGCTCGCAGGCAGCGCCTGCGCATCGCGCGTCGCACGCGACGTCGTTTCGCGCGGGCTCGTGGCGCGGTCAAGCGCCGGACACGACCCGTGCTCGCGCTCCTCGCACGGAGCCGCTCGGCCGCCTAACCTCCTTCTCGTACTCTTTGACCATGGCGCCGCGCGCAGGGGTTGCGCTTAGGTGCGTTTGAGTTTGATGAGACGCGCCGCTCCCGCCGCCAGCGTCACGGACTCTTCGGTCGCCTCCGGCACGAGCGGCGGATTGATCCGCACGGAGAACGTGCCGGCCTGATCCGTTGCGATGAAGACCAAAATTTCGCGTTCGTCTGCCAGCGCGACGTAAAATGGCGCATCGCTTTGAACATGGCGGCTCACATCTTCATCGAGCACGACACAACGGCTGCGCGAGGCGACAGGAATGGATGCATACAGCGTGCGCCGGTAATAGAAACACGACATCGTCGTGCCCATGATTGGCACGCCACGAACGCCGATCCATTTCCAATCATCCGGCAAATGAGGGTTGATGCGCAGGCCATCGGGCGACGGTTCGAAACCCAACGGACCTTCGTACGCCAGCCACAGATACGTCGGTGGCATCCATGGACTCATCGCCATGCCCCGGCTCTTGAAGGTGTCACCGGAGAGCCGCTCGGGAAACAGACCCGGCATCACGTTTTGATATGCTTTGGGATTTTCGACCTCGCTGATCTTCCAGATGTTGCGCATCGCCGAGACGAGCCGTCGCGGTGAGTGGCTTTTGCTCGCATAGGCCACCCACGCTGTGAGATTCGGCCAAATACCGCCTAGCAGATGCACGCCGTATTCGGGATCGTATTCGCTCTGGTTCTTGCCGACGGTGCGAACGCCGAACGGTGTCCAGAATTCGGGCGTGTAGAGCAACTCCAGTATCTTCGCCTTGCGCTCGTCGTCTGCCACCGCGAACAGCACGGGGAAGATCTGATCGCCAGTCAGGTCGTGGTGGGCCTCCCCCTCCGGGTCGATGTTGAGGACGTATAAACCCGTTCGTTCGCTCACGAGGCGCGTGGCGATCGCCTGCGCGAGGCTGTCGCCGGCGGAACGGTAACGATCCGACGTTTCCCCGTCTCCCTGCAAACGGGCCAACACCGAACCGAGGCGCAATGCGCGCGCGCATTCGACGTTGATCTCGGTGACCGCACCCGAGATCTGGCTCTGCGGGATGATGTTGCGCCATCCCGAGATGCCCCAGACGTTGGCCTCGAGCGAGTGCGCGACCACGAGGCCATGACGCATTTGCCCGATGATCCAATCGCACGCCCCGCGGACCATGGGCCACAATCGTTCGAGCGCAGCGCGGTCGTGCGTCACCGAGTAATGGTGGTACGCAGCGCACACGATGAGCGGCGTATCGTCGTTGATATTGAGGTCGTAATCGCTCTTGTACGGCGGATCCGCGCAGGCGGCGATGTATTCCGTGATCATGCCGCCCTCTTCGATCCCATATTGCGCGATGAGCTCGAACAGCGCCCGGGAAAATTCGGGCGTCAGATAATCCGAGCCGAGCGCATACCAGGCGGCATCGCGCACCACGACGATATCCTGTGCAGGGTCGTTCGTGAAACCCGCACCAGCGGGAAAACGGTGTTGCACGCGGACGGTGTTGATCTTGGCCCAGTCGATCGCGCGATTGATAAGCGGGTCAGGCGTGCGCACGAACCCCGTCTGTCGCAGCCGCTCGTAGTAGGACTGTGCTTCCGCCAGCGCCTCCGCAGCCGGCGGCGCATCGGCGTGCGCGGCAAGCGCCGCAGCCTCGCCAAGATGACTGATGGAGAGCGTGAACCAGATCGATGTCTGATCTTTCGGCTTCAGCGGCACGGAATACGTGCGCGAGAATCCACGGTCTGACACGTAGGTGGACGCGACGTCAGCGGAACCTGAGAACACGCGGATCTCGTTCGGCCGCCCGATCGTGCTTGAGATGAGCAACCCATCTTGCTCGCGATGGCTGAAGCGCTTGTTGCGCTGCCCTTGGTCCGGCACTTTGTACGTTCCCGGCCAGACAAATGCCGGATACGTGACATCGCACATGACCGCGGCGGTATCGGCCTCGGCCCCGTTATGATCGAATGTCACGACGACGTACATTACGCGTAAGGGCTCGCACATCGGCAGGAACGTCCGCTTGCGTATGCGCACCGCTCCGCACGTGTAGGACGTCTCTTGATACGCGTCAGCATGCGTCG
>JAFANK010000171.1 GCA_019232725.1 Vulcanimicrobiota bacterium
TTGGGCTTGGGCATTTTGAGACTGTCGAGCACCGACCTGCTGTATCTTCTCAATTTCCCAAGGCACCTGTTGTTTGGCGGAGAATTTTATTATTAACGTGGTTAAGTCGAATAAAGCGATGCGCAACAACAAGGACCGCGCCGGTCCATCAGTCTTTCGCTTTGAGGCGCAGCTCGTTCGACACCCTAAGCGGGCTGATCAGGGTGGGTGGGGTCTCGTCAACGTTCCGAAATCGATCGGCAAGCAACTGCGGGGCATGACGACGATTGAGGGCACCATAAACGGCCACCCATTTCGAGCGGCACTCGAGCCGAATAGCTCCGGCAGTCACTCCCTGCGGGTGAACCAAGCTATGCGTCGTGGGGCAAGTGCAGATCCGGGCGATAAGGTGCAGTTCGCTATTTTGGGCCCCGAGCCTGAACCAAAGCTCCCCGCCGACCTTCGGGTCGCTTTGAGCACTGCACGCGAGGCAAAGACATTATGGGGTGACCTCACACGTCTCGGTCGCCTCGATTGGATGAGATGGATCAATTCGGCCAAGACACCTGAGACCCGAGCTCGTCGCGTGCGGCGGACGGTCGAGCAGCTTTCCTCGGGAAAACGGCGCCCGTGCTGCGTTAACTTCTACGAATTTATGCTGCATCGCGTTGGGGAACAGTGAACGTCGAACAATAAAAAGACCTCGCCTGGTGCGAGGCCTTCCGAGATAGAAAAACTGCTATCCGCAGATCGTCGGAGTGCAGATGCTATGGCCGTCGCCCATCGCTTCGGAAAGGACTTCATCCGCGCTGAGCGTGGCGAGAATCTTTGGAGCGGTATACATAGAGCTACTCCAGTTGTCTTCCAGTGAGTCGACCGACCATCACGTCCATCGGTGGATTTGATAGCGCCGGCCCTTCAGAGTTGCATCCCTGTCTGTGTGCGGCCCTGATAAGAAAGCCCTAAACAAAACGGTATTCTAGCAAACTCCGTGTTCGCCATAACAGACTTGAACGCGATTTCTAGCGATACTGCACGTCGCCGAGTTTAGTGCAGCGGGCGTCTTCTTGCGTGTCCAGGGGCAGAGCCTTGTGGCCTGCGGTTACCGACTCACAACGCATATAGCGGTCGAATCCTGGCGCGTTGAATGCAAAGAGCAAGCGAATGGTAGTCTTCCCAACGTTCTTTATCGAGACCCACGTGTTGCGTGGGACGAAGATGAGCGAGCCTCCCGGGGCATCTCCTTCAAGAGCGCCGACGTGCGCGTGCGCAATCCCCGAAGGGATGTACAAGACTTCATCTTCATGGAGGTGGCGGTGCAACGGTATCTCGGCTCCCGGTGGCATATCTTCTGTGCCAAACCAAGCGTCGGGCGAACCACCATGTTGCCGGTCAATCTTAATGGTGAACAGATTGAAATTACCCCAACCCGTACCGGCGGAAGCCTGGCCAGGTAGAGGGCGCCACTCGCGCATCTCGCCTTGAGCCGGCTTGACGATAAGGGGCCGTTCGGACAAGCGCGCGTTGGGCTCCTGAGATATGCCGGGCGCAGGAGGCGTGGTGGGGTGAGCGCATGCGGTCACCAAAACTCCCACAACCAACGCGAGGAGCGATTGAACAAAAGGAGCCCGGGCATGAACGCGATCCATGGTTATCATTTTATCAATCCTACCGACCTCGTTTGGCGGCCATCCAACGTCATGAAAATCCCGAACGCGGATTACCTGGAGCGCACCGGGAGCGAGAACATCGGCGCGCGGCTTTGGCGGTTGCCGCCCAAGAGCGCCAATACGTTGCACAAACACATCCGTGCCGAGGAATTCTACTTCGTGCTGGAAGGCGAGGGGCGTATGCGCGTTGGCGACGAGACGTTGACCGTGCCGAGATACGGCGGCGTGCTTGTCGGGCCTGACATGTTGCGCCAAGTATTCAACGACACAGACGCTGACGTGCTCTGGCTCATCATCGGTGCACCAGAGGAGCTGGAATTCTTACAAGGCTCGAAATCCACGATGGACCTTTCGCTCATCTACCCCGTTGACCCAAAACAATTGCCAAAAGAGTTGGCCGGCACCGATTGGCCGCCGAACTCTATTTAGAGCACGTCAAGTCGATCCTGAAGTTTGCCGGGGTCTTGTAGTGCGGCCGGTTCGGGTTTTTGTTTTCTTGCGCCGCATCGAAGGTGACGAGCAGCCGTACGGGTTTATCCGACGCGTCGAGCGGTGACCACCGAAAGCGCTGCTGATACGTGAAGGAGCCGCCGGGCGCGAACGTGTGGAAATCCAGTTGCTGTTTGTTCAGGGAGGTGCCGACGCTGTTGGAGGACGGTGTGTTGTTGCCGCTGGCCGTCACGAGATACTGATCGGTGTCGAAGCTGTCCCCGGGCGCCAAGGCCCGGCCGGTCATATTCACCCAGTCTTCGCTCACCATCCAGCCGATCTGCGGGCTCGTGGGGTCGTTGTTGTTGTCCGGTGCTATCGCAGTTGCGCGCATCTTCCACACGCCGTTCGCCAGCCACTGGTTCATGCAGCCCTGGAGGGCCGCGATCTGCGTAGCACCACCTTGCGATTGCGCCGCGGCTCCTGAAGCAACGCAGTCGAGCTTGAAGTGGAAGTTGTAGCGAGGGGTTGTGAACTGCGGGTGAATGCCTCGGGCGCCCGTCGCCTTGTACATCGCGAGCTTTTCACCATTGAAGATCACGTCGACGGCTTTCGGTTTGTTCGACGCATCGAGGTTAGGAGCCGTGAAGACTTGCGTGAACGTGAACTGCGCTGCCGGCGCGAAATCATGGCTCGCGATGGTGCTTAACGATGCTCCGCCGGCAGTGGATGCGGAAGCGAGCATCGATCCATTGTCGAGCGTGAGTTTCTGGTCTTGCAGCTCGCTTTCGCTGGGATCGATTTCTTGGGTGGTGCCGTTGCGCCATACTTCAGTCACCTGCCAGCCGACTTGCTGGTTACCGTTCAGATACGGGTCGACTTTGGTCACCTGAACGCGCCAGGCACCGTTAAACAGCCATTGATTGATGCACCCCTCTTGGCTCTTTGCATCGGCGAAGACACGGGAGCGCACGACCACAATCGCGACAATTGCCAAGATCGATATGACAATTGTTGCCAGCCGACGCAAGGAACAAGCCATGCACAAAGCCTCCCAAGTTGGCAATGCTGCGACGGGACCGGGGTTTTACTACAGCGTTTTGTTGCACATGGTGTCAACGCTGATCCACGTTCCGCTTGAGCGCTCCTGGAACGTCGTGTGTGATGTCCATTTGCGCGGGCTAACTTTTGTCTGGGTCAGCGGCGTCACCGCCATGACATCCGAACTGGGCTTGAACATGTTGTCCGTCCACACAATAGTATCGCCGTTCCAGCCCGGAGACGACGAGGCATCGTACGCGCCAAAGTCGCCGGTCATGATATCCACCCAGCGCTTGGGGTCTGAATCGTGGGTGACCATATCAGTCGAGTTGGCCGGCCACGGGAACCAGGAGGTCCCCTTTGAAACGGACTTCGTAACCATCCAATAACCCGAGGGATCCATGGTCGTCACCTGTATAAAGCTGGCAGCCGATGGACGCCGCCCGCTCTTGAAACTGCAGTTCCACGTTCCAAGAAGCCAGTTCATCGAGGAGAAATCTGGTTTTGCCGGTTTGGG
>JAFANK010000183.1 GCA_019232725.1 Vulcanimicrobiota bacterium
GACGGCTACCGTTACAAGGACGGGCAGAAGTTGGAGCTCGGCATGTCGGGAGCAACCGGCTCGGCGGAGACACGAGATGTCGAAACAATCGTGCAACGCGAATGGCAGCAGATCGGCGTGCAAGGCGATATCAAGAACTACATCACACCGCTGTTCTTTGCGACCATGCAGGCCGGTGGCATACTGCAAAGCGGCAAGTATGATACCGGTTTCTACTCGTGGATCAACGGTGTGGATCCAGACGATTCGACACTCTTCATGTGTGACCAATTCCCGCCGAATGGTCAGAACACGTACCGTTTCTGCAGCGCGGACCTTGACGCCGCCGAGCATGCGGCGATGACGCAATACTCGCTCGACAAACGCAAGGCCGCCTATGCGACGATCCAGCGCATCCTGGCCCAACAAGTACCACTGGCGATCGTCTGGTACGTGCGTCGCCAGGACATCGTCAACGCAGACATGCGCAACTACAAGCCCGCCCATGCAGTCACGACGTTCTGGAACACGTGGGAATGGGAGCTGTAAGGGCGCTGACGGCCGCCGTCCTGGCGGCCGTCGCGCTTTTGGGCTGCTCGAAGATCACCGCGAGCAGTCAGGTGCATGGCGGTACACATGGCATTCCAGGCGTCGTCCGCATCGTCGGTATCGGCAGCCTGGATAACCCGAACCCTGCGCTCTCGGCGCAGATCGCCGCGGTCGACGTCGCCATGTTGTGGGGCGGCTGGTTCTTCATCGTCAACGATAAAGGCGATCTCGAGCCCGACCTTGCCACGGAAGAGCCGACCTTGAGCAACGGTGGGATCAGCAAGGATGGCCTTACCGTTCGCTACCATCTGCGCCGTGGTGTGCTGTGGCAAGATGGACAACCGTTCACGGCGCGCGATGCCATCTTCAGCTGGCGCGCCATCATGAATCCCGCCAACAACGTGTTGAGCCGGACGGGGTACGACCAAATCGCCACCATGGCGGCACCCGACCCGTACACGCTCGTTGTGCGGCTCAAGCGGCCGTACAGCCCGCTCATCGCGACGCTGTTCTCGATGAACGCCGTGCCGATGTGTGTCATGCCCGAGCATATCCTCGGCGGCATGCACGACATCAATCACGCTGCCTATAACTCGCAGCCGATCGGCACCGGCCCGTTCGTCGTCCAGCACTACGATCCGCAGATCGGCTTCACGCTCGTGGCCAACCCGCACTACTGGCGGGGCGCGCCTAAACTCAAAGAGATCCGTGTGCTCTTCGTGGCTGATGAGAACACGCGCGCGGTCATGATGCGCACAGGCGAAGCCGACCTGTACTACGATCCAGCGATCCGCATGGTGCCCGACCTACAAACGATCCCCGCCACGCGCACGCTCCGCACCCCGTTTAACGAGTTCTGGTATCTGAGCTTCAACATGACGCACCCGCCGCTTGACGATGTCCGCGTGCGGCGCGCGATCGCGATGGCCATCGACAAGCACTATGTCGTCAATGAGGTCCTGCACGGCGCCGCACTGCCGGCGCAAAGCGATCAGCCCGCCTTCTCGTGGGCGTACGATCCGAGCCTTCGCGCTCCCGCATATGATCCGTCGGCGGCTGCTCAACTGCTCACGAGTGCTGGCTGGATGCTTGGGTCGGATGGCTACCGCCACAAGAACGGCAAGACGCTCGAGCTTAGCTATTCCTATAGCACCAATGCCGGCGACGCGATGCGCTATGGCCCCGTCTTTCAGGCGACGATGCGACAGCTCGGCATCGCAATCGACGTGAAGGGGTATCCCGACGCTATCTACTACGCGTCCAAGCCTGCCGGCGGTATACTCTACAACGGCAAATTCGACATCGCGTACGAGGGCTGGATCGCGGGTGTCGATCCGGACGATCGCACCTTATGGGCCTGTGACCAGCGGCCGCCGGATGGATTCAATTCGGCGTTTCTCTGCGACCCGCGCATCGACGAGCAAGAGAACATCGCAACGGCATCCTATGACCGGCGTGTCCGGCGCGCGGCGTATGTCCGCATACAGCAGCTCTTGAATCGGGATCTGCCGGCTGTCTTTTTGTATTGGGTATTGCGCAACGACAATATCCGCGACGGCTTTGTCGGCTATCGCCCAGCCCCCGCCGTATCGGAGTTCTGGAATAGTTGGCAATGGAACACCTAAAACGCAACAGGGAAACGCGGTCGCTACGGTGCACGTGCTTCACGTTCGCAGACCATGCATGCACGCCGGCCGTGCCGGCGGAGGGAGGGCGGATATGAGTTGGATATCGTGGATCGTGGTCGGCATCATCGGTGGATTTCTCGGCCGGTTGGTCGTCAAAGGCGAGGGTCCTGGGGGCCTCTTCGGCGACATGATCATCGGTATACTCGGCGCGATCCTCGGCGGCTGGGTCTATAATCTCTTCGGACACGTGGGCGCAACCGGCATCAACATCCCGAGCATCATCTGCGCCTTTATCGGATCCGTCATTCTGTTGCTGATCCTGCGCGCTATCGCGGGCAGGCGCTCGGTCTAAGAGCTCGGTCTAGTTTCCCAGAGCGCGCACGGAGGCGCGCATGAAGTCATCGGTGGCAGCGAGAAGCCGCCCGCTGTGCGTTTGCTTTTCATCAACGCTCATGTCACGACGATGGAAGCGAGCCGGCCGTACGGCCGCTGCCTGGTCGTCGATGACGGGCGCATCGAGAACGTCCTCGACGAGCGTCCGCATGGGCTCGCGCGCCCGTTACAGGTCATCGATTGTCACGGTGGCCAGATCGTCCCGGGTTTCTTCGACTGCCACCTTCACCTCACCGCAACAGGCTTGCTGACGGGCGACCACGACCTCGGGCCATGCCGCAACCTAACTGCTGTGCTCGACCGTCTCCGTGTCCTTGCGCGTAGTGAAGAGCTGATCTATGCGGGCAATGTCGATGAGACGACACTCGCGGACGCGCGGCTGCCAACACGCCAGGAGCTTGACGCGACGACCAATACCAAGCCCACGATGGTCTCCAGAGTCGACGGCCACTCATGCATCGCGAATTCGGCTGCGCTCGCGCTCCTTGGTGTCGACCCGAGGGCCGAGGGCGTCGACCGCGACGCGCATGGCGAGCCGACAGGCACGCTGCGTGGCCCCGTGAGTTACGCGGCGCAAGCCGACTTCGTACAAACGCTTCCGCGAACATCGCTGCGGCGTGCTGACCGCGCCGCTGCGCAAAACGCGTTGGCCGCGGGCATCACGACGTTGCACAATGTCATCGAGGGCGAGCGATCTTATGAGGAGCTTGCCGAGATCTACATCGACAACGCCGTCCTGCCACTGCACGTCGTCTCAAAATCATGCACGACGAGC
>JAFANK010000139.1 GCA_019232725.1 Vulcanimicrobiota bacterium
GGCAAGCGTCGCGGCCGCAGCGGCGGGCGACCGCGCACTGACATAACTGCGATAGCTCGGCACCGCGATAGCGACCGCCAAAACGACAACAATTGCGGCCACGACGAGGACTTCCGTGAGGGTCGTGCCGCGAGCGCTCACGGCAAGATGCCGGAACCTCCGCGGTTGCCGTCAGACCACGAGTCGTTCTTGAAGAGGTTAGCGGGGACGGGCGGACCCGATCCGGTCTCGGTATAGGCGTGGATGCGCAGATCGGTGGCGTATGCCGTTCCGACCTGGCCGCCCGGGTCGCCCGGGCTTGTGTCGGACACCACGCTTGCATCGTCGACGACGCCGACGACTTCCGAGTACGGCGCGAGGCCGAACCTGCGAACAAGCGTCGTCACCGTTCTCGTGGCGAGCGTGCGGCCATGCGCGCTTAGCGTGGCCGTCGCGACGACTTGCAGCGGCGCCTCGCCGATAGCCGGGTTTTGTTGGAGGTTGACGTCCAGGTGGTCCGTGTGTTTGGCGTCGCCTGGCAGGTTTAGACCGACGACGACCTCCGCGTTCGTGTCGGCGTCGATCGCAAAGTTCGTGGTGCTGTGTGCGGCCGAGAGGTCGTCGAGCACGCCCGACAGATCGCCGCTATGCTTGGTGAGGAGCGCTCGCACCCACGCGGTTCCCGCGTCTGCCGCGGCCAGCGCCTGCTGCGCGCGCAGCATCGCTGCGGCTTGGCGTAATCGCGCGGTGCCGACGTCGACCATGACTGCCAGCAACGCCAAGACGAGCACGACAGCGAACAGCGCGGTGATAAGAGCGACACCGCGTATCTTCCGGCGCGACATCCCGTGCACGTCAGGGTGCTCCAGGCGGCGGCGACCCAATGCTCGCTGGAGGGGGCACGGGTGGGCCGACCATCGTCACAAGATGCGCGAGGCTTTGGCCTGCGGCGTCGCGCACGTCGATCGTCAACCGGTGTAGATCGCTCAGACTTGTTGCGGTTTCCACACGCTCCGAGACCGTCATCCCGCTGACCACCGCCACCTTCGCGTCATCGCTGATCGCGGATCCAGCTGGCGCATAGGCAAGGGCCGCCTCTTCGTCGGTGAGTGCGTTGGCCGCAATCCGCAATGCCAGTTCGTGGCGCGCTGCGATCGCATCGGCGTGCGCGAGGACGATGAGCGCTGGAAAGACTGCAGCCACGATCACCGTGGCGAAGAGCATGCTTGCGGTCAGCGATTCTATGAGCGTGAACCCTGCTTGCGCACGACGCACTCCTGGCAACGGCGACGCGAACTTGCGTGCCAGGATGAGCGAGCGTGCCTCACCCGGTGCGCTGACCTTGATGAAGAGCGGCGATGTCTGCACGATCACCGGCCGGTTGAAGAAGAGCGGCCCAATGCGGTAGCTACATCCCTGGAAAGTGAGCAGACCCTCGGGTGACACGACGCCCGTGACGCCGGCGTGCTTCCACGCGCGCGGATCTTGGGCGACTCGCCGGCTGATGCGTTCGATCAACGCATCGCGGCGCAGCCAGAGCGCGACGAGCACCGCACACCCTGCGAGCACAAGCATGATATCGAAGAGTCCCAATCCACGAGCACTTGCGTCCACAGCCGCTGCGGCGCGCGCGGCACGGGCGGGAACGGGGAGTGCGTCAACCGGGATCGCACTGGCAGCAGCGGGCTCACTGGACCATTGCGCCTGGTAATCGTCGATGACATAGGATCCGTCGGGCGTCCCGCCGCGAAGGCGCACGATCGATCGTGGCAGGTCAAGGCCGTCCGCTTGCGTCCAGTCACCGTACGAATATGCAACGCCACCGGGGAGATCGGACGCACCGAGGATCTGCGTGCCGGCGGCATCGAGATAGATGCGTACGCCAGTGGGCGACGTCCATGACGAGCCGCCGGCATCGCGTTGTAATCGCGCCGTGCCGGCGTTTGCGAGGACGACAGCCCAGGAATTGGCGAGAGCGTCAACGCGCAACGCGTCGTCGAATGCAAGCGTCATCGTTTGCGTCTGCAGCCACGAACCTCGGCTCGACGCATGGAGGCGGTGGCCAGCTGACGTCTCTTCTAACACCCAGCCGCCGGCATCAACCTCGAGCGATCCATTGATGACATCCGACGGATCGTCGACCGGATGCGCTGCGTAGCGTAGCTGGCCGTGAAAAGCCACGAGATGGGCGAGCGCGACCGGCAGAGGTGCCGAGGCGGCCCGGGCGCGATCAGCTGCGCAGCACGTGATGCATGCAATGAGGACAAGGGCTGCTGAAAAACGTCGCTGCATGTGCGTACCCCGTCAGCCGCCGGTGCGTGTCCACATGCTACCCCCGAAGCCGGAGCGGTGTCAACGCGAACACGCGCACGCCCACGCGCGATGGCATGCTGTCCTTCGCATCACGCGAGATACGTCCCACGTCAAGCGAGAAAAGCGAAGGCAAACGCGGCCTGAGCCCGCGAAGTCGACGAAGCGTCGACCGTGCCCTGGCTGGAGGCATTATGGACAACTTCAACAAGCTCACCGAGAAGGCGCAGGAAGCCGTGGTGCGCGCACAGGCGATCGCCCGCGAGCACAGCGCGAGCGAAATCGACGCCGAACACCTCTTAGCCGCTCTGCTGGAAGACCCCGAAGGCGTTCCCGCCCTCGTCCTCCGCCAGCTCGGCGTCGATGCCGCCGGCGTCAGCCAGCAGCTAAGCGCGCTGCTCGCGAAACGCTCGAAAGTCTACGGCGCGAGCGAGCCGGGCATGGGGCGGGATCTGCGCGACATCCTCACGCGCGCGGCCCAAGAAGCACAGCATTTCAAGGACGAGTATATCTCGACCGAGCACTTGCTGCTCGCGATCGCCGATACCGGCAAGTCCGAGGCGGCGGAACTGCTGCGCAAGACGGGAGCGACGCGCGACGCGATCCTCAAGGCGCTCTCGGCCGTGCGCGGCAGCCAACGCGTGACTGATCAAAACCCCGAAGGCAAGTATCAAGCGCTTGAGCGCTATGGCCGCGATCTCACGAAGTTAGCGCGCGAGAACAAGATCGACCCCGTCATCGGGCGCGACGAGGAGATTCGCCGTGTCGTCCAAGTCTTGTCACGGCGCACGAAGAATAATCCCGTGCTCATCGGTGAGCCCGGCGTCGGCAAGACGGCGATCGTGGAAGGGCTCGCGCATCGTATCGTGCGGGGTGACGTCCCCGAAAGCCTCAAGAACCGGCGCATCGTCGCGCTCGACCTCGGCGCGCTCATCGCCGGCGCGAAGTACCGCGGCGAATTCGAAGACCGGTTGAAGGCGGTCCTTAAGGAGATCGGGCAGAGCCAACGCGAGATCATCCTCTTCATCGACGAGCTGCACACGGTCGTCGGCGCGGGCGCAGCCGAAGGCTCGATGGACGCGTCCAATCTGCTCAAGCCGATGCTCGCCCGCGGCGAGCTCCATACGGTTGGTGCCACGACCCTCAACGAGTACCGCAAGTACATCGAAAAAGATGCAGCGCTCGAGCGGCGTTTCCAGCCCATCACGGTAGGCGAACCGACGGTCGAAGACACGATCTCGATCCTGCGCGGGTTGCGCGAGCGCTATGAAGCGCACCATCACGTCCGCATCAAGGATGCCGCGCTCGTCGCCGCAGCTGTACTCTCCAATCGCTACATCACCGACCGCTTCTTGCCGGACAAGGCCATCGATCTCGTGGATGAGGCGGCGTCGAAGATCCGCATGGAGATGGACTCACGCCCGGTCGAGCTCGACGAAGTGGAACGGCGCGCGAATCAGCTCAAGATCGAGCGCGTGGCGCTGCGCAAAGAGACCGATGCCGGTTCGCGCAAGCGTCTGGCTGACATCGAGAAAGAGATCGCCGATCTCGATGCCGAGGCGCTGCGCTTGCGTTCGCTGTGGGAAGCCGAGAAACGGTCGGTCGGGGAAGCGAGCACGATCAAAGAACAGATCGAACAGCTCAAAGAGCGCATCACCCGCGCCGAGCAAGGCTACGAGCCCAATGTCGATTGGGAAGAGATCTCGCGCCTGAAGTATCAGACGCTGCCGGAACTCGAACGCAAAGTGAACGGTCTTGAATCGCGCGGCACAAGCGACGGCGCGTCCACGCTTTTCAAAGATGAGGTGGACGAACACGACGTCGCCGAGGTCGTCTCGAAGTGGACCCGCATCCCCGTCACCAAACTGCTCGAAGCCGAAACGCAGAAGCTGCTCAAGATGGAAGAACGGCTGCATGCGCGTGTCGTCGGCCAAGACGATGCGGTCCGTGCGGTCGCTGCCGCAGTGCGCCGCGCGCGTGCCGGGCTGCAAGATCCGAACCGACCGCTGGGGTCGTTCATCTTCCTCGGTCCCACGGGCGTCGGGAAGACCGAGCTCGCGCGGGCGCTGGCGGAATTCTTGTTCGACGATGAACGCGCCATGATCCGGATCGACATGTCAGAGTACATGGAGAAGCATAGTGTGGCTCGCCTCATCGGCGCTCCGCCAGGCTATGTCGGCTACGAAGAAGGGGGTCAGCTGACCGAAGCCGTGCGCCGGCGGCCGTATTCGGTCGTGCTCTTCGATGAGATCGAAAAGGCCCACCCGGACGTCTTCAATGTGATGTTGCAGATCCTCGAAGACGGGCGGCTGACTGATGGTCAAGGCCGCACCGTCGATTTCAAGAACACGGTGCTCATCATGACGAGCAATGTCGGTTCGTCCGCCATCAGCGAATCTGCGGGTGATGACGAGCGCGTCCGAGCCCAAGTCATGGAGGCATTGCGCCAGCAGTTCCGGCCTGAATTCCTCAATCGCATCGATGAGATCATCATCTTCAAGGGACTCAGTCTGTCAGAAATCAAGCGCATCGTCGACATCCAATTGCGTGGGCTCGCTAAACGGCTATCGGAGCGCGGCATCGAGCTCGAGCTGACCGATAAGGCCAAAGAATACCTCGCTCACCGCGGTTTCGATCCCGTCTATGGTGCGCGGCCGCTCAAGCGCACGATCCAAAAAGAGATCATCGATCCGTTAGCCGTGCGCATCTTGGGAGCTGAGTTCGCGCCCGGCGATGCGGTCACCGCGGACGTGCAAAACGGCGAGATCGCCTTCGGGAAGAAGAAGGGGAAGAAGAAAGCCGAGCAGCCTGCAGCGGTCTAGGATCAGGCGTTCTTGGTGATGCGCGAGAGCAGGACGGTCGTCGTCTTGCCATCGTTTTGGATTTGCACGCTGCGCTGATCGCGGTCGCCCTCTTTGCCGATCAAGAACGTGGCGATCGATGCCGTCGGCTGCTCCATATGCAGCTGCTCGGATCCGGGCGGCATGTGCCCTTTATACCAGGTGTACACCTTGTCGAAGGAGTCCTTCGTCGACAGCGATACCGCATGTCGCGTCCCCTCCGCGTCGACGACACGCATGCCGCCGGTTTGCGATGCGATCATCCCGGGGTAGAGCGGAAGGCCGAGGCTTGCTTCATCGACGGCACCCTTGCCGATGATCGCGGTGCCTCGTCCGTTGGTCATCTTCACGGTGTTACGTAAGGCGTTGGTCTCGACGGTCGTCGAGCCTTGTTGCGTCTGGACGACCTTCGTCGAGGTGCACGAAGCGAGCATGAAGATTGCCAGCACCGAAACGGTGCCAAAACGCCAAAACATGATGTGCGCTCCTGGAAGGATACGGTCATGACTCCTGTGGGTGCGGTACTAGCTCCTCTGGAAAACGTAGATGTAGGGTCGGCACTTTGCGTGCCGACCAGCAAATGTGGGGTCGGCACTTTACGTGCCGACCACTCAGGATATTCTCAGGAAAGGTACGGAGCGACGCCTTCACCCGCTTGGGCTGCATCCATCACCATCTCGCTGACCGTAGGATGCGCGTGGATGATCGAGCCGAGCTCGTCCATAGTGAGCGCATCGGCCATGGCGACAGCGATCTCGTGGATCATCTCCACCGCATGGATGCCGATGATCGTCGCGCCCAAGATGCGATCGGTCGCTGCGTCCGCGATGATCTGCGCGTAGCCGTCGGGTTCGCCTTCACCGAGCGCCTTGCCCGAACCCACAAAGCGCGCCTGCCCGCTCTTGACCGTGTAGCCTGCAGCCTTTGCGGTTTCTGCATTGAGCCCGACGCTTGCGATCTCCGGATGCGTGTAGATGCAGCTGGGAATGACGCTCCAATCCATAGGCATGGCGTGCACGCCGAGCGCGTTCTCAACGGCACGATGGCCTTCCGCCGATGCCTTGTGCGCCAGCTGCAGACCGCCGGCGCAATCGCCGATGGCGTAGATCTTGGGATTGGCCGTGCGCAGATAGGCGTCGATCTCGATAAAGCCACGATCGGTGATGCCGACCCCGGCGGCTTCCAACCCGATGCCCCGGGTCTGCGGCGTGCGGCCGATCGAGATCAAAAGCTTGTCGGCCACAAGCGTGGTGCCGTCATCCAAACGCGCCTGCAAGCCACCGGTTTTCGTGCCGTATTCGGTCACAGCGTCGAGCTTGCGGCCGGTCTTGATGACGACGCCTTCCTTCTCGAGGACTTTTTCGAAGAAGCTCGCCGCGCGTTGGTCCAGCACGGCGAGCATGCGCGGTAAGATCTCGACGATCGTCACTTTCGTGCCCAGCGCGGAGAAGAGGCTCGCATACTCCGCACCGATCACGCCGCCGCCCAGCACGATCAGGCTGCGCGGCAGCTCCGCAAGACGCAGCACGCCCGTGGAGGTGAGCACGTTGGGGTGCGTCATGTTGATGCCGGGGAGCGATGCGGGCTCGGTCCCCACCGCGACCACGAGCACATCATACGGATACGGCACGCCCTCGACGACCACTGCATCGCCGTCGACTGTGCCCTGGCCGCGGACGAGCGCCACTTTCTTGCGCTTTATCGCCGCTTCCACGCCGTTGCGCTGCCGGACGACGATCTCTTCCTTGCGCGCCATCATGCGCGGAAAATTGATCGTGGGTTGTCCGATCTCAA
Source organism: Vulcanimicrobiota bacterium (assembly GCA_019232725.1). GTDB lineage: Bacteria > Vulcanimicrobiota > Vulcanimicrobiia > Eremiobacterales > Eremiobacteraceae > JAFANK01. Next base: position 6,924 of record JAFANK010000139.1, read on the forward strand.
TCCCAAAATCCGCGGCATGACGCATGCGACGCAGCAGATCGGCGCCTGCCAAAAGCGACTTGGTCGGGATACAGCCCCAGTTGAGGCATGTACCGCCGAGCTCCGCGCGCTCGACCATGGTCACCTGCGCCCCGAGCTGGGCAGCGCGAAGAGCGGCGACGTCGCCGCCAGGGCCGCCGCCTAAGACCACAACACGCTGGCTCACGTGCGGCCTGTGTCTGTGGCAACGACCTCATTCACGATGCGCTCCTGCTCGACCGCATGCGCGCCCGGATAGCCCTCGCTTGGGCTCGCACGGTCCGGGCGTCCGACGTAGTCGAACAGGATGCCGCGCGGCGTCAGCGTCTCACGGATCCGGCGCGAGACAAACGCACGTGCACCCATGTTCTTGGGCTCCTCTTGCACCCACGTGACGCGCTTGACGTTGGGATACGCGCCGACAATCGCCATGACGCGATCGTAGGGGAAGGGTTCCAACAGCTCGACGCGCACGATCGCAAGATCGCCGGCCCGCTCGCGCTGCGCGTGTCCGCTCAGGTCGTAGTAGAGCTTGCCGCTGCATAGCGCCACGTGTTGGACAGTCGCACGATCCTTGACCATCGGGTCATCGAGCACCGGTTGGAAGCGGCCAGTGGCAAGTTCTTCACCGTGCGAGCTCGCCGCGTGCAAGCGGAGCAGGCTCTTCGGCGTCATGATGACGAGCGGCCGCGCCCGTGAGCTGCGCGCCTGGTCGCGCAGCAGGTGGAAGTACTGCGCCGGGGTCGTGGGATTCGCGATCCGCAAATTGCCTTCGGCGGCGAGCAGCAGATAGCGCTCGAGCCGAGCGCTCGAGTGCTCCGGTCCAGCACCCTCGTAACCGTGCGGCAGCAACAGCGTCAGCCGCGAGGTCTGCTGCCATTTGGCACGCCCAGCCGCGATGAACTGGTCGATGATGATCTGGCCGCCGTTGCTGAAGTCCCCGAATTGGGCTTCCCACAGCACGAGCGCCTCGGGAGCCTCCGCGCTGTAACCATACTCGAAGCCCATGGCCGCGTATTCCGAGAGCGGGCTGTTATGGATCTCAAAGGACGCTTTCGCGTCGCGCAAGTGCTGCATGGGCGTCCATGGCTGCCCGGTATGCGCATCGTGCAACACGAGATGACGGTGGCTGAACGTGCCGCGTTCTGTGTCTTGGCCGGTAACGCGGATGGGCACGCCCTCGCGCAGCAGGCTGCCAAAGGCGAGCGCTTCCGCGAGGCCCCAATCGATCTCGCCTGCAGGCTCGAGCGCATCCGCGCGGCGTTCGAGTTGTCGTTTGAGTTTCGCGTGGATCGTGAAGTCGTTAGGAACGGCGACAAGTTGTGCATTGAGCGAACGCAGCGTGTCGAGCGCAACCGCGGTTTCGACCGACGCTTCACCATTGGTCTCAAGGTGGCGCGCTTTCGGCTCGTTGTGTGCGCTGGGCGCTTTTGCGGCCTTGGCCGTCGCATGCGCTTCCGCTACCCTGTTCTGTGCACGTTCGAGGCTGGCTTTTGCCTCTGTGTCGGTGATCGTGCCTTCCTCGATCAAGCGGCGCGCGAAGATGTCACGTGCCGTCGGGTGCTTGGCGATGCGCTCGTACATGTCTGGTTGCGTGTACGCCGGCTCGTCCGCTTCGTTGTGGCCAAAGCGGCGATAGCCGATGAGGTCGATAAGCGCGTCACGATGGAAGCGGCGTCGATATTCGACGGCGAGATGGACAGCGGCGATCGCCGCTTCGATGTCATCGGCGTTGACGTGGATGATCGGGACGTCGAAGCCCTTGGCCAAGTCGCTCGCATAGCGCGTGGAGCGGCCCTCGCTCGGGGGTGTCGTGAAGCCGATCTGATTGTTGGCGATGATGTGCAGCGTGCCGCCCGTCGTGTACCCAGCCAGCCCTTGCATGTTGAAGACTTCAGCGACAACTCCCTGACCGGCGAAGGCTGCATCGCCGTGGATGAGGATAGCCGCTGCGCGCGAAGTGTCTTGGACGGCGATGTTGTGGCGGCGGTCGGTTTGCACGGCGCGTGTCTGGCCCTCGACAACGCTGTCGACCGCTTCTAAGTGGCTCGGGTTGTTCGCAAGAACGACGCGGATCTTCTTGCCGCTCTCCGTCTCGTAGGTGCCCGTCGCGCCCTGGTGATACTTGACGTCACCGGTCACGTCGCCCTCACCACGCACGAATCCACGCTCTTGTGCGTGCTCGAATTCGAGCAGGATCTCTTCGTAGGGCCGGTCGACCACGTGGGTGATGACGGCCAGCCGACCGCGATGCGCCATGCCCAAACGCACTTCGGCCGTGCCTTCGTCTGCGAGCACGTGCAACATCTCTTCAAGCATGGGCACCATGGCGTCCAGACCTTCAATAGAAAACGTCTTCTGGCCCAAAAACGCCTTGCGGAGATATCGCTCGAACGACTCGACGCGCGTGAGCCGCTCGAGCAGCTCCAGTTTGCGCTCGCGCGATAGGGGTTGGCGGTGCGCGCCCGATTCGATCTGCTGGCGCAACCAAGAGCGCTGCTCGTGGTTGCTGATGTGCTCGACCTCGTACGCGATCGTCGAGCAATATGTGTCACGCAAACGGTGTAAGACGTCGACCATGGTCTGTGCCGGCGCATAGATGCGCAGTGCCGACGCGGGCACGCGCTCCATCAGTGCGTGGTCGAGTCCCAGGCTGCTGGGCTCGAGCGCCGTATCAAAAGGCGATGCATCGGCGAGCGGATCCAGGCGAGCCGCGTTCACGCCGTGCGTCCGGTATCGCATGACAAGGCCCATGCCGGCTGCCGCGGCTCGTGCCACGTCGGCGGCTGCTGGTTCGCCCGTTGCCTGCGGCCGAGGAGCCGGTGCCTGCGCATGTGCTGGTGGTGCACCCACGGCCAGAGCTGCGAAGATCGCTTCATAAAATCCGTCGGCTCCCGAGAGCAGCTGATCGATCCGCCGTAAGAATTCGCCTGATTCTGCACCCTGGATGATGCGGTGATCGTATGTGCTCGTGAGCGTCATGGTCTTTTGGACGCCAAGGCTGCGCAGGGTCGCCTCGGGCAGCGACCCTAAACCGGGCGGATAGCCGATCGCTCCGGCCGCTACGATCGTGCCTTGCCCGTGCATCAGTCGCGGCACGGAAGCGACCGTGCCGATGCCGCCTGGGTTAGTGAGCGTGAGCGTCGCGCCTGCGAGGTCGCCGGGTGTGAGCGTGCTCGCGCGGGCTTTTTCGACGAGCGCTTCGTAGGCGCGATAGAACGCCACAAAATCAAGCCGGTCGGCATCGCGGACCACCGGCACGACGAGCATACGCGAGCCGTCGGCGCGTTTCACGTCCACGGCCAAGCCCAGGTGCACGCCGCGTTCCACCCGCTCTGGGCCGTCGTCAGCGCGGCGGAAGCTTGTCGCCATTGCGGGCACCGCGCGCGTGGCTTGTGCGATCGCGTACGCCAAGATATGGGTGAACGAGATCTTCTCGCTGCGGCCGCCTGCGCGCAATGCAGCGTTGAGTTCCCGCCGGCGCGTATCGAGCACGTCGACCGAGATCGTGCGGAAGCTTGTCGCCGTCGGGATCGTGAGGCTGCGCTCCATGTGATCGGCAAGCGATGCAGCCGCGCCGCGCAAACGCGTCGTGCGCTCTCCGGGAACGGCGCCTCGCGGTTGCGCTGTGGCCGGCGCGGGCGTTTGCGCAGCACCGTCGATCGCGCGGGTGATGTCCGACCGGCGCACCGGCGCTTGGGGATACGCGGGTTGCACGTCGCCGAGCTTGACGTCGTGGATCGCCGCCATTCGGCGCGCGAGCGGCGACACGAACGGACCGCCATCTGCGGGCGCAGTTGGCTGCGTTGCAGCCTGCGTCGTGGCTGAAGCAGACGGCGCTGGTGCATTGTTGGGTGTGGGCGCCGCCAGTGCTGCCGCGGATGGGGCAGAAGCAGCAGCCTGTGGTGCAGCTGGTGCGGCCGAGGTAGTGGCCCCGTCGCCGCCGGCGGGATCGATCTCCGCAAGTTTGGCGCCGACTTTCACCGTCGCGCCTTCCTCGACCAGGATCTTCGTCAGCGTACCGCCTGCCGGTGAGGGCACCTCGACATCGACCTTATCCGTCGTGACGTCGACCAGCGGCTCGCCCGCCGCGACAGCGTCACCCGGCTTCTTGCGCCAGCTCGTCACCGAGCCTTCCGCAACCGATTCGCCCATCTCGGGCAGAAGCACATCAATCGTCGGCACGAAGTCAGCTTTCAGCGCCCACACAAGCGCGCCCTGGCATGCACGCGTGGGCTCTCGCGGCGACGCGTGCGGCGCAAGGCTGCTAGCGCACGTACGAGCCGCCGTTGACGTCTATTGTCGCACCATTGAGATACGTCGACGTGCGCGACGCGAGGAAGGTGATGACGCGCGCTACATCATCGGCGCTACCGACATGGCCGAGCGGTATCTCCGCCTCGATCGCACTCCTGCGCTGCGCGAGATCGGGGCCGGCCATTTCGGTCTCGATAAAACCCGGCGCGATGGCCATCGCGACGATGCCATCGGGAGCGCACGATCGCGCGATCGACTTGGTGAGATTGATCAGCGCTGCCTTGCTCGCGCCGTAATCGGCGACCGTGAGCTCGCCACGGTGCGCAGCGCGCGACGCGACGTTGATGATCGTGCCGCCGCCGCCTTGCGCCCGCAACTGGCGCATCGCAAGCCACGCGAGGTTTGCGGCTCCGAAGAGGTTGACATCGAAGGTATGTTGCCAACCGCTGCGCCACGCGGCATAGTCGCTGCCGGCAAATGGGTTGTCGACGAAGATCGCCGCGTTGTTGACGAGCACATCCAGCCGCCCGAAGCGCGCGACGCACGCGTCGACGAGCGCAGGCAGCTCATCGTGCACGGCCAGGTCACAGCGGCGCGCCGCCACAGTATCCCCGAGTTCGTCGACGAGCGCTAGTGCGCGTGACGCACCAGAGAGAAACGTGAAGTAGACGCGAGCACCGCAGCGATGAAGATCGCGAACCGCTGCCGCACCGATGCCTGCAGAACCGCCGGTGAGCAGTACGACGCGATCAGAGAGATCTTGCATGCTCTAAAGATGCCGGCGCATGAGGCGCATCCAGTGTACCATGAACGGATTGGCATGCGTGGCGTCAGCCTGATCCGCAGTTGGGATCACCTGGCAATACAGCACCACGACGTAGCGGCGTCCCTCTCGCGTCACGAGGATGCCCGCGTCATGACTCACCTGCGACGTCTCCCCCGTCTTGTGCATGAACACGTCGCCCTCGTCAAGCCCGGCTGCAAGCTTCTCGCTGTCGACGCAGGTCGCCAGAATGCGTTGCTGGCGTTCACTTCCAGCCACCGCGCCGCGTGCGATGAGCTCGAGCAAGCGTGCGATCTCGGCAGGCGGGAGACGGTTGCGACCCACCTCTTCTGGATCGTTGATCAAGGGCTCGGAACCAGAAAGTTTGCGCCCAAGCAAAAATGTCTGCAAGCCCAACGCTCGCATGGTGGCCGTCACCCGTTCGCGACGCACGACATCGATGAGCTGGTTCGTCGCGACATTGTCGGAGTGCGCGACCATCAGGTCGACGAGCTCTTGGAGGGTTGCGCGGTATCCAGGCACGAGTGGCGCGGGTCCAGACGTGGCGGTCATATTGTGTTCTTCGATGGGGACCACAGCGTCAGGCGCGAGCGTCCCCGCCGCGTACCTGCCGAAGACTTCCACCATGATCGGCACCTTGATGACGCTCGCCGGATAGATATCGTCGCCCGCGTGCCACTGCGCCGTGCTTCCTGTCTCTAGATCGTGCACGACCGCCGCCGCCGACCGCACGACGCCGGGACTGGCGACATCTGAGTCCTCAAGCGCGCGACGCAGCCAGCTATGGAGTTCTTCGGCGCGCGGCGCTCGTGGGGCGCCTGCCATCACGACGTGGCAGGGGCGACGGTCCAGGGCGCGCCGTCATAGACCTCGTCGAAGGCGTAACCGATATTTGCGCCCATGATGCTCGCATGAAAATCCACGTGGCCCGTGTAGTGTTGCGCCCCTGGCGTCCCTTGGCCCAGATCGAACTCAGCGGTGCCGCTGAACGTCATCGTGGCCGTGTGGAACCCGCGGTCCTGGAGATCTTTTGAGGGATTGATGCGGCCGGTCGCGCTGACATCGAAGACGGCGATCCGCTGTTTGCCGCGCTCGTCAACGCGCTGCAGCGTGAGCACGTAATCCAACGTGCCGTAGCCCTCTTCGCGGCCGACCACGACCGGACGCGAGAACGTCCACGATTGGCCGATGTCGAGCGGGTTGGCGGGCAGCTCCGAGAGCACGGCGTCGCCGGGATCTTCGTAGGTGCGGTCGCTCGCCTGTTCTGGCGAAACGCATGCTTTGTACGTCGTCGGGTTGGTGTTGCTGTCGTCGAGTGGCGGCTCGTCCTTGCAGAGATACGGCTCGTACCCGATGCGGCCGTTTGCGTCGAACGGCACGATCTGCTTGCGGTCGCGTTTTTTGACCGTCGGGTCGGTGTTGTTCGGGCCGCCATGGTGACGGGCGAAGGCGTCATTGACGTACACGGTCTCGTCGCCGTGCGGCGTCGTGTAGACGCGCGTGCGGTCCTCCACCACGTAGATCGGGTCGGCGCGGTGCCCGGCCATCTTCTTGAAGACGGCGCTCATCTCGAACGTGATGTTGTGTTGCACGCTGGAGGTGCCGACGAACTGCTCGTTCTTGGCGGGAACTCGCCACACCAAACGTGCTTGCTGGCTAGGGGGCGCAGGCGGCGGCGCTGCACCAAGCACGAGAAGTGCTGCGCCCAGGCAGAGGCCGCCGCACAGAACAGGCGTCATACGATGAGGCAAATGCAGTGCACCTCCAGAACGATGTCACGCGTGTCTTTCCGCGTGGCGTCGCTTTTCACCGCCTTGATCGCAAGCGCAGCGCTCTTGTCGCCCGGGGCGACAGCGCAGGCGCTCGACGACGCGTTCCCGCAACCGCAGGGGTGGCCGCAGATCCAGCGCCAGAGCGTGCAGAGAGAAGAACTCGGTCCGGGCGTTGCGTACCAGCGTTTCAACCTCATAACCACAGCAGGTCCTCTCGTGGTGTCGATCGCGACCGTTGACCTGAAAGACCCGCGGGTCGGTTTGACGGTCGCGACGCATGACGGCCTCATCGTCGGTAAAGGCGAGCGGCTCAGTTCGATGGCCGATCGCGTCGCCGCTGAGCTCGGCATCAACGCCGACTATTTCGATATCAACGAATCAGGCAGTCCGCTGAATCTCGTGCTCTCGGGCGGACGCGTGCTACACCAGCCGTCGCGCGCTGCGGCGTTTATCGTGGACGGTCAAGGGCTGACCCACATGGGCTCCGTGACGTTGAGCTTCAATGCGCAGACGAACACGGGAGGCTCGTTCGTCATCCAGCGTATCAACGAGTGGTCACCGTCGGTCGACTTGGCGCTCGTGACGCCCGAGCTCGGCGCGGCAAGCGGTGGTGATGCGGTGGAGGTCGTGCTCGATGCGCAGCCGAGCCCCGATCTGTATCGCGTCAGCCGCATCGAACCGAGTGTCACGAGCCCGATCGCCTTGCAAAGCGGTCAGCTCGCAATCGTCGGGCGAGGTCCCCAAGCCCAGTCCTTGCTTCGTGCGGTTGCCGTCGGCGATACGGTCACCCTCAGCGAGACGAGCGATCCGCCGGTCGCAAATGCACGTCTTGGCATCGGCGGCGGGCCGCTATTGGTGCAAGATGGCAAACCGGTCGCCGATCCCGCAGCACCCGCGCCTGAGGAGACCGATGTGCGCAATCCTGTCACGGCGGTGGGAGTATCTGCAGATGGCGCGACGCTGTGGCTTGTCGTGGTGGATGGCCGTCGGCCCGCACTCTCGATCGGGCTCACGCGCCCGCAGCTTGCGGCCTTGTTCGTCGCGATCGGTGCAAACACGGCGATGGCGTTCGACAGCGGCGGTTCCAGCGAGATGGTCATCCGTCACGAGGGAGACGCTGGCGTGTCGGTTGCCAACTCCCCGTCAGATGGGCGCGAACGTGCAGTGGCCGACGGGCTTTTCGTGCTGAACACCGGGGCACACGGTCCCGCAACGGCGCTGCTGCTCAAGGCACCCGCTACGCAAGTGCTCGTCGGCAGCACGCTTTTGATCCAACCGCGAGCCGTTGACGCGAACGATCAGCCGGTCGGAGTGGAGATACAAGACGTCGCGCTCGCTGCGATCCCGCCGACGCGCGCCGCGATCGACCCGCAGGGCCGTCTTCGAGTTTTCGCACCAGGAGACGTCGAGGTGACGGCGTCGCTCGGCGACGTACACGCGCACGCGCGCGTACGTGGTGTTCCACGCGTCGACGACTTGCGCATCACACCGAAAGAACCGGCGGTCGCAGCGGGTGGCACGATACAACTCGCGGTGCAAGCAGCAAGTTCGGATGGCCTGCCCATTGCAGTGGATCCAGATGCGGTACGCTGGTCTGCTGTCAACGGCAAGGTTTCAAGCTCGGGTGTGTTCATCGCCGGCCCGCGCGCCTCGCGCACGACGGTCAGCGCAACTGTTGGTGGCGCAGTGGCTTCGGTCGACGTCCTTACCGGGGATCACACGGTCATGTTCGCTGCGTTACCGCAACCGGGTACAGCGCCCGGACAATGGCGATACGTCACATCGCCTGCGGCTCTGCCGGGCGGCGTCGACGCACAGGCCGCGCCAGATGGCGCTGCAGCATTGCGCCTGGCATATGATTTTTCCGCGCCCGGCGTTACGCGCGCTGCCTACGCGCAAACGGAAAGTGTTCTCGCGGGAGAGCCGTCTGCGCTGAGTGTCGAGGTCTACGGTGATGGCAACGGCGCGTGGCTTCGCGGCGGGTACCGCAACTCAGACGGGAATGCCGAGAGCCTAACGATAGCACGCCACGTTGATTGGGTGGGGTGGAAAACGCTCAAAGTCGCGATTCCACCGCAAGCGTCATGGCCGATCACCTGGACGCGGCTGTATCTCGTCGAGTCGTCGAAGGAAGCAAAAGAGCAGGGCTCGATCTGGTTTCGCAACCTTGCGTTCGTCTATCCAGGACCCTGAATTGTGAGTGTTGGTCAGCTCTCAAGCCTCGTCGCCGACCTCGCAAGCCATGTTGTCACATCCACCGAGCGGCGCTCGTCAAAGCCTATCTCTTGTCCGTGCGGTGACTTGAGCAGGGTGTTGTGGATGGCATAACTCCCTTGCGCCACAAACCCGGTGGTTGCGTCATACCATGCCGCGCCGTCGAGGTCGATGGTGCCGGGGAGGAGC
>JAFANK010000256.1 GCA_019232725.1 Vulcanimicrobiota bacterium
TTCCCTACACGACGCTCTTCCGATCTGAAAAGCCGGTCGTCGGCCGCGACGATTGCGCGCTGCGCTTGACGGTCGACGACGACGCCCGCTGCATGCGCGCCAATGCTCAGGGCGCCGGCGAGATCGCGAGCTCGCGTGTCAAATACACTGATCGTACCATCATCGTAACAGGTCGACAGCAGATGGTCGACGCTCGTTGACGGCGGTCGCACGGTCGCAACCGAGCTGGCGTCCGTGATCCCATGCCCCGCATCTGCCACGACTTCTGCGGTTGCGGGGGAAGCTGGCGACTCGTAGGCGCCGCTCGCATTGATCGATCCTGGTCCGACGACCGACCAAGCGATAGCAGCCGGCGTGGCATCGCCCACCAGCGTGGTGCGGAACTGCAACGCATCGCCAGCGAATACTTTGGCATCCTTAGGCAACACCGCAAAGCGGGCGGGAAATGATTGTGGCTGGCTGCCGCTGCGCGAGCACTCGAGCATGCCGATGCCCGCGATGGTCGCGACGACGAGCAGCGCGGCAGCGGCACGCGTCATGCGGCCGGCACGAGCGCACGCACGTCGAAGATGAACGCTGCCGCGCCGAGCAGCAACGCGAGCGAGATCAACCAGGGCCGCCGCGTGAGCGCGGCCACGGACGTGAGCACGATAGCGATTTCGTACAATGCGACCGCGACATCAAGGCTCGCCTTGCGGCGCTCGGTGGCGACCGAGGCGGCTAGCGCCTCGTCGCGCTGCGCTTCGCTTGCCTTTGCCTGTGTGCGCAGCGGCGCTTGCGACGCTCGGTAACTGGCTTCACTGCGGTGCAGCGCGCCCCGTTTTGCCTTCCCAGCGAGCGCAACGCCCATCGCATAGATGTGCGCTTTAAGGCTTTGCGCCTGATACTCCGCCCACGTGTCAGACGCAGTCACCTCGTGGAGGACCGCCTCATTGCGCAGCGTCAAGATGCGCTCGCTCAGACGCCCGCCGAAAAGGCTCGACAGCCCCGCGAGCACAGCGAGGATCGCGGCGAGCAGCGGCACGAGCCGCAAGAGTTGCTGTTCCGAGCGTTCGAGCAGTTCGTGCGCGTGGTGCTGCTGTTCGAGCAGCTCGCGCGGCGAGTAATCGGCGGTCACTGCACGCGTCTCTTGCGGGTGGGCACTCGTGCGTCCGGCCTGCGATACAGATGTGGCATGCGGTCGGCAAATGTTTGGGTACCGGGGACAACTTCCTTTCGTCTGGTCATGATCGTGTCGACCACGGCGACAAAACCGCTTGGGCTCCCCGCGAGCGCACTCGCGACGAGATTGCCATCCGGCCCGATCAGGCACGCGGCGTCAGCTTCGCCGGCAAGCGTGCAGAGCGCGATATAGATGCGGTTCTCCATCGCTCGGGTGCGCGCCGTCTCGATCAATAACGGGGCGCGGGGGGGATGCAGCCACACCACGAGGTCGGTGCCCTGCAGCGCCGCGGCCCGCGCCGGCTCGGGTGCAAAAAGCACCTGACCCTCGAAGATGCGCGAGCGCAGGCCGCGCACTGCATCTAGCGCGCGCTTCGCTGCGGACGCCGACATACTTGTCCTGATAATCGCATGCGCCCCTTGCGCGCGAATCGCGCCAAGCGCCAGCGCATCGTCCGTTTCAGCGGGCGCGCTTTGGTAGATACCCAGCCAAATACGCGGTGGAACAAGCCGAGGGGGTCGTTTCGCGCGAGGCGTCGCTCGCAACACGGCAGCATCGGTGCGCGTGAGCGGCACCACCACCGGCCGTGCACGCTGCTTGCGGACGTCAGCCATGATGATTTGTGGCATGTCCGCGTCAGCGAGTGCCGCAATCTCACCGGCCGGCGAGACGACTTGACTTTTGCCCGCGTAATGCACGGCAGCCAGCTCAGAACCGCACTTGTCGGCGGCTGCGATCCACACGCCGTTCTCCGCGGCCCGCACGCGCAAAGCATAGTCGACCTGCGGATTGCGAATCGCCCCGTGCGAGGAACCCGTACCGACCCACGCGGTTGGATCGAGGATCATCCACGCACCGCCCGCGACCAGCGTGCGGGCGATCTCCGGGTTGCGCCCATCAGCGCAGATCATCATCCCGAGCGGACCGAAGCGCGTGTCCAGTACGGGCAGGGCATCGCCGCGCGCGAACCATTGGCGGTCGAAGTTCCACAGCCGGCACTTCGCATAGCTGCCCACGATCTCGCCGCGTGCGTCGACATACACCGCCTCGTTGCGCAAAAGACCGTCGGCGCCACGACGCGCAATGCCGATGCACACGTCGATGCGATTGCGCGCAGCTGTACGCCGTACCGCAGCAAGCGCAGCCGTGTCCGACGGAATGGGGCGCCGAAAAGGCTCGCGTTCGAGCAAGACATATGCGGGATAACTGCACTCCGGCAACACCACGAGGTCAGCGCCGGCGCGTTTCGCATTCTTGATCGCGTCCAGGATCTCGCGCAGCGCCAGACGCGCCAAAGATAGAGGGCGCGCCCGCAGTTGCGCGCAAGCGACGCGAACCGTGATGGTGCGCACTCGTGTCGCAGCCTTAGTGGCCATATACTAGCTCACGTACGCCGCTAGACGTCGTGAGGCTCTCCCTGATGAAAAATGCTGTTGCGCTTTCCCTGCTGTCTGCAGTGATCGTCGCCATGTCGAGCGCGGGCATGGCCGCTACCCCGAGCTCGCATACCGCTGCATCGACGCATGTCGCCGCCGCGCCAAAGCTGGCGCCGGTCGACGAGTATTTCGGAAAGATGAAGCTCAGTCCCCTGGGCATCAACAATACGATCCATGACACGAGCATGCACCTCAAATACGATCCCGCGAATGCTGCTCGCTATTACACCGGTCTCGAGTGGGCTGAAGATGCGCTGCATGACTGGGCGCGCAAGTATCCGGGTGACACCTGGCTGCCTGGCCGGGCCTACTTCATGTCACATGTGTTCTGGCAGATGCACACGCCGGACGGCGATGCTGCCGCAGACCGGTGCCGGACGTTGCTCTTCACGCAGTTCCCCAAGTCGCACTGGGCAGCGCTTGCAAAGTCAGAGACGCAAGCAAAGGTATCGCCGCTTCCCGCTACCCAGGCGGCGGTGACCAAGTAGCATCGTCTCGACGAAGCCCTTGATCGCACAAGGGCGCACGAGCTGAACACACGGAAGAAGTGGCCGCATGACGCGGCTGCTTTTTCTTTTCGCCGGCGCGCTGGCAACAGCACTTCTTTTGTGCGCCGGCCCGGTGCAGGCTGCCGCCCAGTATTTCGTGGTCGCAGCACCGCTGCGCGGTACGGAGGCGCCTGCCGACGAGTACTTCGGCCCTTACCGGCTCAGCAGCTTGAGCATCCGCAACGCTATTTCCGACATGATGATCGAAGGCAACTCGCCACTCGCCCTACCACTGCAACGCGATCGCATCGAAGCGGTGCGAGCGGCGCTCCCGTTATGGGCGCAAGCGTATCCGCATGACCCGTGGGTGCCGAGCTCGACCTTCAAGTTCGCGCAGTTCTTGTCTGGTAAAGGGGTAGCCGCCTTCGATCCAGCGGCGCTCGGATTATTCTCTTATCTCGTGTGGGCGTATCCACACACCTGGTACGCGACCCAAGCGCAAGTAGCCCTCGACAGCTTCGACATGTTGCCGCCTTTTGACCAGCTTGCGGGTCCCACCGTTGGTCAACTGGCAAACGTCAGCGAAGTATCGTTGCGCTCGCTCTCGGTTCGGCACCAACGCTAGGCGTTGAAAAAACGAGCGCCCCAATTTGTGGAGCGCTCGTATCCGTGTGGCTTTGTGTGCTTTCGCCTAGAACTTCACGCCGAGTCCTGCGTAGACACCCGAGTGGGTCTGGCTCGACGGTGAGGCTTGGCGACGCGAGAACTTGTCGCCGCTGTAGCCGCCGAAGATGTAGAACGGCGTGTCGCCGAAACCATAATTGATGCCGGCGTCGTACTTGTAGATCTGATACGCGGTCGTGTACTGGATGCCCGCGTTGGGTCCGGTCGGGACCGTGTACGTTCCCCGCGGGTTCCAGTAGTAGAAGAAGGAGCCGTACCAGCCAAGGCCGCCCGTGAAGTCGGGCAGCTTCTCCAGACCTGCGCCGCCGCCGGTCACTGACGGGTTGCCGTAGTTGTTCGACGCCTGCAAGTAGCTGACGCCGAAGTAGACATGCGGCTTGAAGATCTCATACTCGAGCCGTCCGTCAAGCGTCGACTGGCGCGCCAAGAATTGTGGCACGGTCGCCGAGCCGCCGTCAATCGTGTTGAACTGCGTCTGGGGTACACCCGGCGCAACCGCGGTCGTCTGGTATTGGTTCTGACGCCAGTCGACTTTGATGGCGAACGGGTTGAACAGGTATGCGCCGGACGCGACATAGGAAGCGCCGGTCGAGCTCACGCCGCCGGCATACTCGTTATACACGCGGGAGAGCGAGTAGCCGCCCTGCACGTAGCCGAGGTAGCTCGGTGCTTTTGGTGCAGGTGTCGGTACGGGTGTCGGGGCTGGAGTGGCCGGCGGTGGCGGTGTCGGCACCGGCGTCGGCGGGATGTAGCGCACGACGCAGACATGCTGCTCGGGCACCCACTGGACATATGCGCCGAGCGCTTCTGAGATCACGCGCACGGGAACGAGCAA
>JAFANK010000300.1 GCA_019232725.1 Vulcanimicrobiota bacterium
GACGTATCAGAACCGCTATTCCAATTTTCTCGGCATCGCGGCATTATGGGCGCGCAGCACCGACAAGCAGACGTTCGAAACAGGCCTGCAGACCGACGTGCAAAATGCGCAAGGCCAGTTCACGGTGCAGTTCATCGATCCGGCCACCGGCAAGCTGCGGGTGTTCAATGACGACTCAGCGCAGCGCGGCTCGAACGTCGGGTATTACGTCGAGGACAAGTACAACCTCACCAACTACGCCACGATCAACGCAGGCGTGCGCTACGATCATTCGACCGGCTACACAAGCGGCGATCAGATCAGCCCACGGTTTGAGGTCAACCTCCAGGCCGATCCGCTCGACGTCGTCCATCTGTACTACGGCAGGCTGTATGCCGCTCCGTTCCTCGAAGACGTGCGACGCAGTGCCGTCATCGTCGGCGGCGGCAGCACCACCTCGCTGCCAGTGTATGACCTCAAGCCGGAGCGCGACAACGTCTACGAAGGAGGCGTCGCGCATTCGTTCTCCCCGATGGCCAGCGCCTCGGTCAATCTCTGGGCACGAGACGTCATCGACGTCCTCGACACGACGCAGATCGGCAACACGCCGTTGTTCACGGTTTTCAACTCCGCCTATGGCAAGGCATGGGGCATGGAATTCCGGTTTCAGGGCCACACGTACTACGGCAACACGTACTACCTCTCGTATGGCTCGAGCTTGAGTCTCGCGTATGGGATCTCGGGCGGCACGTTCAACTTCCCGGTCTCTGCGCTGCAAGGTGCTAACTCATGGGCGCTTGAGGACCACGACCAGACCAACACTATCAACGGTGCCTACACGTGGAATCTGAACGGCGGCAAATCGTACGCGACGTTTCAGACGATCTACGGCAGCGGCTTCCCCGTGCAGTTCGAGAACGGCCCCGGGCGTTTGCCCGTGCATTGGGAGATCGGTGCATCGTATGGGCAACCGGCCACGCGCCACAGCCTCGGATGGGAGATCGACGGCAATAACCTGCTCAACAACATCTACCTCATCAAACTCGCCAACGGCTTCAATACGACGCAGTACGCGACGGGGCGATCGGTCGTCCTGAAGCTGATAGCGCCGACGATCTAAGCGCGAGTCTCGCCTGGTGCTTCGCGATTGCGCGACCACCAGGCGAGGTAGACAGCGGGCACGAGGAAGCTCATGTCGCGCAAGACGGTGAGCCACGTGGCGGGCGAATTGTCGCCAGGGCCAAAGCAGCCGCACGGCGCGGAGAGCCCACGCGCGACCGCCGATGTGACGATCGCCGTGAAGAGCGCAAGCATGACGACCGCAACTGTCGATGACACCGTCAAAAGCAGACCCGTTATGAGATAAATCCCAAGCAGTATCTCAAACGGCGGGAGTGCGAGCGCCAGAGCCGCAACCACTGTCGGTGGCAGTCCAAGCCGGTACGCGGTGATCGCTGCGGCAAGATCTGCCGCATGTCCAACTTTGAGCGCGCCGGCGATGATGAACAGCGCACCAAGCCCAAGGCGCACGAGGAGAGGCACGACGTGAGCTCGCGGCCCAAAGATTCCCGAAACATTCATGCGCCGCAACCCCACCCGGCGCGACGGCGCGCTGTCGCCGTATGGGCGAGCGTCATCGGAGCGATCATCATCATCGCGATCATCATATACGCCGTTCTCCAGGGCAACAAGACCGTCCCTGGCTCGGCGGTCGCTCCCAATCCGCCGCAGTTACCACCCCCGCTCGGTGTGGGATCGCGTGCACCGTCCTTCGCCGTGCGCAGCGGGATCGGCACGTTTTCCTCGTCGTCGCTTGGGGGTACGCCGTACTTACTGGAAATATTCGCCACCTGGTGTCCGCATTGCCAGCGCATGACCAAAGTGCTGCGTGCAGTGCGGGCGCGCGTGCCTGAGTCGAAGATGGCCATGGTGTCGGTGACGGGTTCACCCTACGCTGCAAACTCGACGCCGGACAACCTCGTGCCTGAGAATCAAGATGATGTCGACCATTTCGATAGCACGTACGGCATCACGTGGCCGACGTTGCTCGACACCGATCTGGTGGTCGCGCACGCCTTTGGCCTAAACGGTTTTCCGACGATCTTCGTCGTGAACAGTAAAGGCACGATCGTCTACTCATCCAGCGGCGAAGTGCCGCTTGCCGAGCTCTTGGGCGCTGTCCGCCGCGCCGGCGCCTGAGCGGTGGCGCGCTATCTCTCATCGCATGCGCTGGGCTGCTTGCCCAAACCGGCATTTGCCAGGCTGTGCCGCGACATTTTTGCCGCCGGTGACGGGGCCGTTCGTATCGTGGCGGGGCAGATCGGCGAAAGGATGCTCGTGGAGTTTGAAGCACAAGATGGCGACGCGGCTATAGCATGGCTACGCGCGCACAAACTCACACCGTCATGGTTGTTACGCTTGGATTATGAGAGCACCAATGGTCAACTGCTCGAGCTTTAGAGATCACCCATCATCGCGGCCTTGACCGACGCTCATTCAATTGGGTTGCCGAGGTGCGTGGTGATGAACGATTCGATCTTGGCTTGATCGACCTTCGATAACGCGCCAAGGTGCGTCCAGGCTGTCAGCGCGATGCGTTGTTTCATATGCGGGTACGGCGCGACGATCACGGCTTTGCCCTGATCTTCGGCGTTTTGCACTTCTGCGATGGTCGCTCGTGTTTCGCCAGCGGTCAGGAACTGCTGGTCGTGGCG
>JAFANK010000366.1 GCA_019232725.1 Vulcanimicrobiota bacterium
TTGCGATGAGCATGGTCGTCGGTACATGTTGGTGCAGATCAAAGTCGCCGCCGACCCACAGGCGTGCGCCTGCGCGGTCAAGCTCGAGCGCGCGTACAGTCAGGTGGTTGCCACTGTAGAACAGAGAACCATCGACGCGTGGAAGTATGGCGTTTGCGTACCACGCGTCACGCATCTCATAGCGACCAGTCACATGGATATCGCTGAGCACGCCGTCAACACGGATCGTCAACGCAAAAGGCCCGCGCACCGGCTGCGTGCGGGAAAACGCAAACAGCGCGCGCTCGCGTTCGAGACGTCCCTGCTGTTGCGCCGCAAAGGCGAGCCGAATGGCCCCGATCACCTGGACGAGACCCTTGGCTTGCAGCGGCACCTGCGCAGCCGTGCCGCGAAGATCGGAAATCGACACGAGACCGTCTTGGTAGTGCAGACGGCAATACACGTCGCGTAACGGCACGGCGAGGGGAAACATATGCACCCTGGCGATGCGCACGGTTCCGTCGCCGCTGAGATGCCATGCGTGCGGCTGCGCAACTTGATAGCCGACGGTGTACGCCAACATATGGACGTCGGCGAAACCCGCTTGTGCCGTGAACGCTGCGCTCGGCACAAAAGCATCGATGATCGGAGCGATGGGCACGCCACGCGCCTCGAGTGTGGCGTGTCCGAGACCGACGCTGTCGTCGATGTGCAGGCTCCCGCGCATTGTTGCATCACCGCGCGCGGTGCGTAGCATGGCGCGCAGCGTGCCGCGACTTATGCCGCCCTGTTGGAGCGTCGCCTGCGTCACGATACCGTCGATCGTGAACGTCTTGCCTGTAAGCGCCACCGCTTGCGGATCGAGCACGGTGACGACGCCACCGGCAATCGCGATCGTCAAACGCAATGGCGGCCCGGGCGCCGGTGCCGTTTTGGCGGCCCCTGGTGCCCCTTGCGAGATCAAGGGGCTGAAGTTCCAGGTGCCGTCGTCGTGGCGGATGAGAAAGACATGCGGCTCATCGAGCTCGAGACGCCGCAAGCCAAAAGCGCGATCGCTGCGGCCTATCAGGCCTGGGAAATCGATGACTGCCGTGAGGCGTTGTGCCGCGAAGAACAGCTCGCCGCGGCGGTCGTCGATGCGCAGACCGTCGATGCGCAGCTCTTGCGGCGTAAGGGTGATCTCAGCGCGCGCAAGACGGTATCCACGCTGCCACACGACCACGCGGAGCGCGAGGTCTGCTAAGCCGGCGCGCCCGGCTGGGAATGCGGCGACGATAGCGAGCAGCGCGCATGCAGCGACGAGGCCTGCGACGATGAAGACGACGGCTGTGCGGAGCCTGCGCATGCGAGCCTGATATTCCCGCTCGTGCATGCGAAAACCCAGGCCGCAATGTTGCGGCCGCACATGATGTGGATGCCGGCGAAAGACTTAGAAGATGTTTAGACGTCCAGATTCACGACGTCACGGGCGTTCTCTGCGATGAACTGCTTGCGCGGCTCGACCTTCTCACCCATAAGGATCGTGAACATCTCATCAGCTGCGACTGCATCGTCGAGCAGGACCTTGCGCACGGTGCGCCGCTCGGGATCCATGGTCGTCTCCCACAACTGCTCCGGGTCCATCTCGCCCAAGCCCTTGTACTGCTGGATCGTCGCACCGTCACCCATCTCGGCCAGCGCCTTGTCGCGATCTTCTTCCTTATAGCAGTAGACGGTCTTTTTGCCTTTGCGCACTTGGTAGAGGGGTGGTTGTGCGATGAAGAGGTGCCCTTCTTCGATGAGTTTGGGCATGTAGCGGAAGAAAAACGTCAGCAAGAGCGTGCGGATGTGCGCACCGTCTACGTCCGCGTCCGTCATGATGTAGATACGATGATAGCGCAATTTGCTGATGTCGAAATCTGATTGGAAGCCGGCGCCGAGCGCGGTGATCAGCGTGCGGATCTCTTCATGGCCGACGATCTTGTCAAGGCGTGCCTTCTCGACGTTGAGGATTTTGCCGCGCAGGGGCAGGATCGCTTGGAAGTGACGGTCGCGGCCAAGCTTGGCGCTGCCGCCGGCCGATTCGCCCTCGACGAGGAAGACCTCGCTGCGCTCGGGATCGCGTTCCGAGCAATCTGCGAGCTTGCCCGGGAGCGAGCCGCCGTCGAGCGCGCTCTTGCGACGCGCAAGATCCCGCGCTTTGCGCGCAGCTTCCCGTGCGCGCGCGGCGTTGGCACATTTCTCCACGAGCTTGCGGGCGGGTCCTGGATTCTCTTCCAGATAGTAGGTCATCGCTTCGGCGACGACATCGTCGACCGCACCGCGCGCCTCTGCACTGCCCAGTTTGGCTTTGGTCTGCCCTTCAAACTCCGGGTTAGGGATCTTCACGGAGATGACCGCCGTCAGCCCTTCACGCACGTCCTCACCGCTCAAGTTGGCTTCGCTCTCCTTGAGGATGCCGTTCTTCTTCGCGTAGTTGTTGAGAACGCGCGTTAACGCCGACCGGAATCCCGCCAGGTGCGTGCCGCCATCGACGGTGTGGATGTTGTTGGCGTAGGCAAGCACGTTTTCGATGTAGCCTTCATTGTATTGGAAGGCGACTTCGACTTCGATCTTCCCGCGCGTCCCCACCACGTAGCGCGTGTCATGCAGCGGACCTTTGTTCTTATTGAGATGCTCGACGAAGCTCTTGATCCCGCCCTCGTAGGCGAAGACCTGCTTCTTATCCGTGCGCTCATCGCCCAGCGTGATGTGCAGTCCACGGTTGAGGAATGCCAGTTCGCGCAAGCGCTGCTGGAGGATGTCGGCGGAAAACTCCAGCGTCGAAAAGATCTCCGGATCGGGTTTGAAGTGCTGCAGCGTTCCCGACCCATCGGCCGGCCCGAGGGTTTTGAGCTTCGAGCTGGCGATGCCGCGTGCAAAACGTTGCTCGTAGAGTTTGCCATCGCGCTTGACGCGCGTGATCGTCCATTCCGAGAGGGCGTTGGTGACGGAGATGCCGACGCCGTGCAGCCCACCGGACACTTTGTACCCGAGGGTGTCGAACTTGCCGCCCGCGTGCAGCGTGGTCATGACGACCTCGACGGCGGGCTTGCCTTCGGAGGGGATGACGTCCACGGGAATGCCGCGACCATCATCTTCCACCGACAGCGAGCCATCTTTATGGATACTCACCTCGACATTGCGGCAGTAGCCGGCGAGCGCCTCATCGACAGCGTTGTCGACGGCCTCAAAGGCGATCTGGTGCAGCCCACGCGTGCTCGTGTCGCCCACGTACATGCCGGGGCGCTTGCGCACGCCCTCCAAGCCCTTGAGAACCTTGATGTTCTCTGCGCCATATCCGTTGGTGGTACGCGCCGTGGCGGCTTTCGCGTCTTTGGTCTTAGGGGTCACGCTCTACAGCTTTCTGGGGGGCGCATGGGGAACGCGCCCGTCTTCGTGAGGGGTTTCAAAACATTCTCTCGTCTCTCATTGCAAATTCTCGCGCAGCGACCGGCCTGCCTCTCGTCGCTGCGGCGCGAGGTCGCCGAATAGCGCAGCCGCCCACTGCCGTCCAAGCACGTTATCGACCGCCGCACGTCCGAGGTCTTTTTGCGCCAACCCACTGGCCAGCATGATGTAGCTCCAGGCGACGACGCGGTCTTGCGGCGATAGCGAGCCGCGGCGCAGGCGACGGCCTGCGGCGTCCATCTCCGCCTGCCACCGTGCGAGCAGCGATGAGCGCGTGCGCTCGTACAACTCCCACGTCGTGTCCGGGAGCGCATTTTTGATCTCACCGAACGACGACCAGGGTGCCTGCATCAAGACACGTTCGATGGCAGCCTGCCGCCTGCGCCGACGTGCGTCCGTGCACGGCGCGCATAACGCGCTTGCCGATGCTGCCGGTGCGATCCGTTTCTCGCACGCTGCGCACCGCGTCCACCCCGCTGCATCGCGTTGCACGTCGAGCGCTCGCTGCGTCGTCGCAAGACGCTCGACAAGCTCACGGACGTCGACGGGTTCCTCGGCTACTGGCGCGGCGTTGGCGGCAGGGGACGCGTCGCGTCGCGCATCACGCGATGGGACATAGCCGCTCTCGAATAGGAGTTGTGTCCTGCCGCTTGCGACGACGAAGCGTAAACGCAGCAATGAAAGATCCGGCACGGCGCGGCGCAAGCTCACCAAAATCGCCGGAGCGTGCAACGTGAGTTCATCCGACCACGTGCTGCTTGCGGTCAACACGGTCAACGTGCCGTTGCGGAATCGCAGCGGCCGGCTACGACGTGCGACGTCAGCGCCGACAGCCTGCTCCCACGCCGCACTCAACGCAGCGGTTGCGACGTCGTCGCTGCGCCCGCCGCGAACACGGCCGGGTCGCCAGCCGGCGATCAAATCGTGCAAGCGTCGCGGCCCGCTCATGTCTGCGCACGCGCAGCCAACCGGCCGTCCGTGATCTCGAAAACGCTCACCGCAGAGCCGGCGGCGAGGTCCGGTAATTCGGTCGCGGTGACGAAGGCCTGCTCGCAACCTTCGATACTGCTCATGAACGATCGGCGGCGCTCGGCGTCGAGCTCTGACAGCACGTCATCGAGCAGCAAGAGGGGCGCTTCGCCGACCGCGGCGGCTAACAGCGCGTATTCCGCCGATTTGACGGCAAGCACCGCCGTTCGTTGCTGTCCTTGCGAGCCGAATCGTGCGAGCGCGTGGTCGTCAAGCGCGAACTCGATATCGTCGCGGTGTGGACCGACGAGCGACGTCTTGCGGACAAGCTCCGCCGCGCCGTGCGTCTCCCACGCAAGGGAAAAGGCGCGCAGCACCGCACCGGGTGATTCGTCGCCCTCGGGCAACGCCGGTGAGGGCACGTAGCGCATGCGCAGCTGCGGTGCGTCGCCGACCCAGCGCGCGTGCACGGCCGCCGCCTCACGCGCGAGACCACGGACATAGGCGGCGCGCGCACCGATCAATGCTGCGCCGACCGCGGCCAACTGCTCGTTGTAGGTTGCAAGCAGCTTACGATCGACGCCGCCTGGAGCTTTCAACAACGCGTTCTTCTGCGCCAGGATACCCGTGTAGCGGACATGTTGCCGGTAATATCCACGGTCGGCTTGCGACAGTGCGACGTTGAGAAATCGACGCCGGATTGCAGGCGGCCCAGCGATCAGCTGCAGATCGAGCGGCATGAACGTGACGGCGCTGATGCCGCCGAGGAATTGCGCGTATGCGACACCGCGCCCGTTACGCAGGAAGCGTTTGCGGGCCCCCTCACCGACGCGCGTGATGATGCATGCCGCCTGGACCTCGAGCGAGCTTGTCGTGACGCGGGCGGCGACGCGAGCGAGCGGGCAATCCGTGCGTACGAGGTCGGCTTCGCGGGCGGCCCGGAACGACTTGCCGGTCGCCAAGAGCGAGATGGCTTCCAGCAAGTTTGATTTTCCTTGTGCGTTGTCGCCGATGAAGACGCACACGCCGCCCGGCGGTTCCACGTGCAGAGCGGCGTAGTTGCGAAAGTTCGCAAGATCGAGTGTGCTGACGCGCACGAAAACCTTATTGGCGTAACGGCATCAGGATGTACAGTTGGCGTTCTGCGGCTTTGGCATCGCTCGGATGGATCGCGGCGGGATTGAGCGCACCGACGAATTCGAGCGTCACCGTCTCGAACTCGATGTGATTGAGGATCTCGACCAAGAATTTGGCGTTGAACGCGATGGTGAGCGGATCGCCGCTGCGCTCGACATCGATCTCTTCGTAGGCGTTCCCTGCAGTATCCGAACTGGCGGTGATGACGAGACTCGTCCCATCCATCGCGAGCTTCACCATGCTGGCGCGATCACCGGCGACCACGCCGGCGCGGCGCAGCGCTGCAAGCAACTGGGCGGTGCTGGCGACAACTTTTTTGTCAAATTCCTTTGGGATGACTTGCTGGTAGTTGGGGTATTGCCCGTCGACGAGCCGAGCGCTCACCTTCGCGTCGCCGGTGTTGAAGACGAGCTGGTTGGCTTGGCCGCCAACTACCGTCGCCTCGATTTGCCCGTCGCTTGCAGCACGCACGACCTCGCCGAGACCACGCGCCGGCACGACGAGCTTCATGGGAGCGCTGACGGGTTCGGCAAGCTCCAAGCGATAGCGTGCGAGGCGGTACCCATCGGTCGCCACGAGTGTCGCCTGCGTGCCGTCAAGCTCGAGGAGCGTCCCCATGAGCACCGCGCCCCTCGCCTCCTCGCTGGAGGCCGCAAAGGTCACGCCGTTTGCAGCGTCGCGAAATGTCTTCGCGGCGACGCGGAACTGACCGCTCGACGATCCTTCGGGCAGCGGTGGATATTCTTCGGCCGGTAGCGTGAAGAATTCGTAGTTCGAACGTTCGCATTTGAGCGTCGCGCGGCTGGCCGTGCCTTGCATCTGCAACTTCGCCGCCGGCAGGTTGGCGAGATACCCTGAGAACAGGCGTGCAGGAACGGTGCAGCTGCCCTCTTCCTGCACTTCGGCCCCGATCGCGTTCTCCAGCGTCAGCTCGAGATCGGTCGCGCGAACGCTGACGCGTCCGTTGCGCGCAGCGACCAAGACGTTGTTGAGGATGGGCACGGTCGTGTGCACGTTGACGACTTTGCTCGCTGTGGTCACTGCTGCCGCCATGTCTTTCGCGTTGCAGGTGAATTTCATCCGCCATCCTTCTCGGCTGTGCACATAGCCGTCTATGATATCTTCGTAGTAAAGAAGTTATATCGAGTCGTCGTTGTCGCAGTAGTACCGTGGAGGACGTGGACAAGGTCGCAAGTCCAGGCGGCATGCTGCATCGCGCTTCATGCGCGTTGTGGACGCACCGGCGCGGCTGTCCACGTCCCTCACATACCTCGCCGGCTGGCGTTTTTCATCCACCATGTCCCCACGTTGTCCACGTGTCGCCTGTGGGGAGCGACAAGCCTGTGCTTAGCTCTCCTGTGAGATGGTCCCAAGCACCGACCGCACCTTGCTGCGGAACTCCGGGTCGCGCTCCATCTGCTTCTTCACCTTATCCCGCGCGTACATCACGGTGGTGTGGTCTTTCTTGCCGAACTCACGAGCGATCTGCGGCAGCGAGGCATTGGTCAGGTCGCAAGCGAGGTACATCGCGATTTGACGCGGCACGGTCAGGCGTTGGTCGCGGCGCTGGCCCTCCAGCTCTTTCTGGGTGATCCCGTGGAACCTCGCCACTTTCTCCTTGATGAGGGATATAGTGACTTTGCGCAGCGGCATCTCGTTGATCTCGTTGCGCAGCACGTCGGCTGCGAGCTCGACCGTCAACGCCTGTTTGTAGAGCGATGCGTAGGCCGTGAGCTTGATGAGCGCGCCCTCAAGCTGGCGGATGTTCGACGGAATGATCTTGGCGATGTACGAGGTGACCTCGTGCGGCACATCGATACCGTCGCTCTCCGCCTTCTTGCGCAAGATGGCCTCACGCGTCTCGAGATCCGGTGACTGGATGTCGGTCAACAGCCCCCATTCAAACCGCGAGCGCAGACGGTTCTCGAGCGTCTGGATATCCTTTGGTGGACGGTCGCTTGAGATGACAAGCTGCTTGGTCGCCTCGTGGAGCGTGTTGAAAGTGTGGAAGAACTCTTCTTGGGTCTGTTCTTTGCCCTCGAGGAACTGGATATCGTCGATGAGGAGCACGTCGACCGTCCGGTAACGGTTGCGGAACTCGACGGTTTGGTTGTTCTTGATGGCGGTGATGAATTCGTTGGTGAACGTCTCCGAGGAGACGTACACGACGCGCGCCCGGGGATCGCTCTGGCAGACGCGGTGGCCGATGGCGTGCATGAGGTGTGTCTTGCCCAGGCCGACCGCGCCGTAGATGAAGAGTGGGTTGTAGGCGCGGGCTGGCGCTTCGGCGACTGCCTGCGCAGCGGCATGGGCGAAACGATTGGTAGCGCCGACGACAAACTGTTCGAAGGTATAACGCTCGTTGAGCCCCGTGTGACGGAAGTAATCAGCCTGCGGTGCGACCGCCGGCGCTGCGAGCGGCCCGGCGCCGTCGAGCAGCGCAACTGCTTGCTCGGCCTCCGCGTCGGATGGCGGCGTCTGCGGGGCCGACTCGTCCACCACGAAACGCACGGAGATCGGCGACCCGATGATCTCCGCGAGTGTGGCGACGATCGTGCTCTTCAGCCGATTCTCCGCCCAATCTTTGGCGAACGCGTTTTGCACCGTGAGCGTCACCTCATCGGTGGCTAGGCGCTCGACGCGCATCGGCCTGATCCACATCTCGAAGATGGGCTTGGTGAAGCGGTTTTCGAGTTCGCCCAAGCAACTCTGCCACAAATACTCCTCGTTGGAGGGCAATACCGCAGTCGTTTCCATTCGATCAATCTCTCTCTTCGCGATCCCGCTGACAAAAAAAGTGCGAACCGTCTGTGAGGCGGATCCGGGATCAGGGCATCGCGCGTTAGCGCGAAAAAAACGTTATTCCTTCAGCGTTCGACAACTTTCTTTATACACATATGCACAGCATCCACGGGCTCATTGTGGATAGCCTTATTACGCGTTCGCGCAATCGCCGATGACGCGTCGCTTCGCATCGCCGCGCCTCGCTTGCTGTGCATCCGTCGTGCATCGATCGATGACGCAAGTGAAAAAGCGAACATGCGCGCCGAAAATCGCCTCCGCGCCTTGTGGGAGAAGAGCTCCATGCTGGCCAGCCGTGCTATACACAACCTTATCCACAGGTGTGAATAAACGCTTTTCACGCAGTTGGAAAAGTCGTCTGGACTATATACCACAAGGGTTTGAGCAGTTTTTAGAGCGAGCGGCGATTGTGCGTTCATGCACCGCTTGTCCACCGTCGAACAAAGCGCCACAACAGGCGCTCTCATTCGCTTGCTCGTTCGCCTCGGGGAGGCAGACGCGGGGGTCGCCCCACTGTGAAAAACGCACTCCCACCCTCAAGACCGTAGGAAAACCCCATGAAATCGTATTCATGTTGACGGGGACGGAGACCGCGGTTATAATCAGCAATTGCCTTAACGCCGGCTGCATTTTCTGCTGTATTGACGGCGCGCTTTCAAGGGAGATCAACGCCTCGTGAAACGGACCTATCAGCCGCATCGACGCCGGCGCAAACGCAATCACGGATTCAGAGCCCGCATGTCCAAAAAAGGCGGTCGGCGCGTGTTGGCGAGCCGGCGGCGCAAAGGTCGCAAGCGGCTCACGCCAGACTAATATCCGAATCGTGCGCCGCTACGCGAGCTTGCGGGGCCGGCGAGAATTCGCAACAGTCGTGCGCCGCGGCGCAGTCACGACGACACGTGACCTTGTCGTGTTCGCACTTGCGCCGCCGCCATGGGCCGCGCGGCAGCGGCCAAGAGCGCTGCGCGTGGATCGACGCACGCGCACGCGCGTGGGCATCATCATCACGAAAAAAGTCGGAACGGCGGTCGAGCGCAATCGCCTGCGCAGGCGTTGTAAAGCGGTGCTCGATGCGCTGCCGATCTTGCAGACGCCCATGTGGTACGTGGTGCAGCTCAGGCCGTCCGCGGCAGGCGCATCGTTCGCACAGCTGCGTGATGCGCTGCATGCCGCCGTGCGCGATCATGGCCGGCCGGCGGGCAGGCGGCGCCGCAGCGTCGAACCACAGGGCACATGACCGCTGTGCTCGGGGCGATACGACTCTATCAACGGACGGTCTCCAAACTGCTGCCGCCGGCGTGCCGCTTTCAGCCAAGTTGTTCTGAATACGCGGCGCAAGCCGTCGAGCGCTACGGGGCGATACGCGGCTTGCGGCTCGCTGGTTTGCGACTTTTACGTTGCGGCCCGTGGCATCCCGGAGGCTTCGACCCAGTTCCGTAAGGAAAGGAATGCGGCTCCCCAGCCGCCGCCCGCTATCGGGCAGGAAAGGATCATCCCGCAGACGTGCTCCACGTGCTCGGTTTTGCGGCCATCGCGCTGCACGGCCATGGTCTGACCATCGCCGCGCTCTTCGCCAACCCGTTTAGCCAGTTCATCGACTTCTTGAGCTCTCTGGCCGCGTGGGGGGTCGACACACTCTACACCTGGACGCACAACTACGGCTGGGCGATGATGCTGCTCGCGCTCGGCGTGTCACTGCTCTTGCTGCCGCTCTCACTGCAATCGCTCAAATCCATGCAAGAGATGCAGGCGCTGGCTCCCTATCTCAAGCGCCTGCAGACCAAGCACAAGAACGATCGCGCGAAACTTGGCGAAGAGACGATGAAGCTGTATCGCGAGCATGGCGTCAACCCATTGGGCGGCTGTCTGCCGATGCTTGCGCAGTACCCGTTCTTGATCGCCGTTTATGGCGCGATCAGCCGTCACAACGCCGCGTTCTCGCAAGCGCACTGGTTGTGGATCGGCAGCGAGATCTCACAACGTTTCCCGAAGTTCTTGGCGACGAGCCTGTTGCAACCCGACCATGTGTTGCTCTTGTTGTACGGTGTCTCCATGTACTTCTCCATGCGACTGACGCCGACCGTCTCCATGGATCCGCAGCAGCAGCAGATGATGCGCACGCAATCGTTCATGATGCCCGTCATGCTGTATTTTTTGGGGAGCTTGTACCATTGGTCGTCCGCGTTCGTGCTGTACTGGTTCAGCTTCAATGCGCTGTCCATGCTCGAGCGTGTCTACGTCATGAAGCTGCCCTCGCGCATCCCCAAACCGCCCGAGGATACGCCGGCGACACTTGCCGGGTACCCGCGTGATTGCCCGAATTGCGGACAGCTCTTGACGGTCGTCAAAGGAGCCAAGTGTGAGAATTGCGGCGCAAAGGTACGCAAGCTAGGGCCGTCGGATAATGGCGCGCGACGCGCGGCGGCTGCACGAGCACAAGGGCAAAGCGGCACAGCCGACGGCGGCGCGAAGGGGAAGAAATGAACGGGTACGGTGAGCGTGGGCATGGCGGTGGCCGCCCGCAGCGCAGGCGGTCCTCCGGCCACGGCCGTTCGTATAACGATGGTGGTAGCAGGCGGCCCGAGCCACGCGCGCGACGACAAAGCTGCCCTCCCGAACTGCGCGATGCATTCGTGGAAGCGCGCGACTTTTTGGCGGGTCTCATCACTGCGCTCGGATTGCCGGCACGATTGTCGTTTGGCGGCATCGATCCGGCACGCGACGGGCGCCAGATCACGATCGATGTTCGCGGCATCTCGGATCGCCCGCCCTACGCGCGACGCGACGAGGAAGATGACGGGCTGGCGATCCTGATCGGCAAGCATGGCGCCACGCTTGACGCGCTGTCCGCCGTCACCAACGCCGCGATGCATCACGGTGAGTCGCGCGATCTCTTCTTCGCCGTCGATATCGAGGGCTACCGGCAACGCCGCATCGCGACGCTGCGCTCGATCGCGCAACGATGCGCAAATCGCGTGCTGCACGAAGGCGTGGCCGTCGAACTCGAGCCGATGCCGCCATCTGAGCGACGCATCATCCACATGACGCTTGCTGGACATCGCGAGGTCGCGACGGAGAGCACCGGAGCCGGCACCCAACGCCGGGTCGTCATCATGCCGCGCGGCAGCGCGCTGCCGCCGATGGACGACGAGGAAGAATTCTAACCGCGGGGAGTCCCGCATGACCGACGACACGATCGCAGCAGTCGCAACTCCGCCGGGCGTCGCCGCGATCGCCATCATCCGCATTTCCGGTCCGCACGCCAGGGCCATCGAGCAGACCTGCTTTGCGCCAGCACGTATCGGTCAGCGTCGGCCGGCCACCCTCGTGCGAGGCTGGATCGTCGATCCGGCGAGCGGTGAGCGTCTGGACGACGCCCTCGCGGCGTTTTTTGTCGCTCCTCATTCGTATACCGGTGAAGATCTCGTGGAATTGCACGTGCACGGCGGGGGCGGTGTGGTCGCGACGTGTCTCGCGCTCGTGCTGCGGCTCGGCGCAGTGCTTGCGACTCCCGGTGAGTTCACACGGCGTGCCTTTCTCAATGGCCGCATCGACCTGGCGCAAGCAGAAGCGGTGGCGGATCTCATCGCAGCGGAGAGCGAACGTGCAGCCAAAGCAGCGGCCTATCGCCTTGCCGGAGCGCTCGGCGCACGGGTGCGCGAGTTGCGCAGTGAGGCGCTTGACCGGCTCGTCGAGATCGAAGCACACGTCGATTATCCGGACGAGGTGGCGCCCCCGGACCCAACCCAGCTGCGCGCGGTGCTCGAGCGGCAGAGCGCGGACGTCGACGAACTGATGCGCGGTGCGGGCGCCGCGCACGTACTGCGTGACGGCATCGAGTGCACGATTGCGGGGCCGCCGAACGCGGGGAAGTCTTCGTTGCTCAACGCGCTTGCGTGCGCCGAACGTGCCATCGTGTCCGACATCGCGGGCACGACCCGTGACATCGTGGAAGATCGGATCGCGATTGACGGCGTCGTGCTGCGCTTGCGAGATACCGCCGGTTTGCGCGCGACCCGTGACCCCGTCGAGGCCGAGGGCGTCAACCGGGCATTAGCTGCCATCGCCCAAGCACAGCTTGTCATCACGGTGATCGATGTGTCGCGTGCGCTCGGGCCGGACGAACGCGACGCGCTTGCGCACACGACCGCCGCGCCATCCATCGTGTTCGGCAACAAACTCGACCTCGGCGATGGAGGTCTTGCGGGCGTGCGATCCATCGTTGCGGCGAACGATGGCGATGGGGGACGACCCACAATCGTGGCGGGCAGCGTACGATGGCCTGAAACTATCGACGAACTGCGCCGCGTCATCGCCGACATCGGGTGGGGTGGTGCGCTTGACGGCTCTCGTGCGCTCGTGGCCGGCGCCCGCCAGATCGAGGCATTGACACGCGGGCGATCGGCGATCGGTCAGGCGCTGGAAACCCTCGATGCACACCTGCCGATCGACCTCGTGGCGGCCGATTTGCGTGACGCAATCGCTGCATACGGAGAGGTCACAGGCGACACCGTCACCGAGGAGGTGCTGGACGGTATCTTCTCGCGCTTTTGCGTGGGGAAATAGGCCAAAGGCAAAGACCGACAGACGGCGCGAACTCATGACGCATGGCATCAGATTTCGACGTCATCGTCATCGGTGGCGGCCATGCGGGCTGCGAGGCGGCATTGGCCGCCGCTCGTATCGGAGCGCGAACGCTCTTAATCACCGGTAACCTCGACACCATTGGCCTCATGCCGTGCAATCCATCGATCGGCGGCCCGGCCAAGGGACAGCTGGTTCGCGAAGTGGATGCGCTCGGCGGCGAAATGGGCGTGTGCATCGACCACACGTTCTTGCATACGCGCTGGTTGAACGAAAGCCGTGGTCCGGCTGTGCGCGCACTACGCGCGCAAGCTGATAAACGCGCCTACGCGCAACGGATGAAAGCGACGCTTGAGCGCCAACATGGCTTGGCCTTGCGGCAAGGCATGGTGAACGATCTCGTTGTTGCGAATGACGAGATTGCCGGCGTGCAACTAGCCTCGGGCGCAGACATACGAGCGCGACAAGTCGTGATCGCTACCGGCACGTTCCTTGGCGGTAAGCTCTTCGCCGGGGAAAAAGCCCGCGCCGGGGGCCGCGCAGGTGAACAACCTGCGCTCGGCTTGGGTGCGAGCCTGCAGCGTTTGGGCCTTGAGATGGGAAGGCTCAAAACCGGAACGCCGCCGCGCGTGCACCGCGACAGCATTGATTTCTCTCGCACGCAAGAGCAGCGCCCAAGTGACGTGCCGCTCATGTTCTCGTATCGCAGCCGGCCGATGTTCCCTGGTCCGCAGCTTTCATGCTACATCACGAGCACATCTGAAGCGACGCATGCGATCATCCGCGCAAATCTGCACCGTTCGCCGATGTACGGGCTCAAGCTCATCGAGGGAGTAGGACCCCGGTACTGTCCCTCTATAGAGGACAAAGTTACCAAGTTCGCACACAACCCGAGCCACCAGATCTTCCTTGAACCCGAGGGCTGGAACACGTGTGAGATCTATGTGGGCGGCTTTTCAACCTCGTTGCCCGAGGAGGTGCAGCTTGAAATGCTGCACACGCTGCCGGGCCTCGAACAGGCGCAGATGATGCGCGCGGGCTATGCGGTGGAGTACGACTTCGTCGTGCCCACGGAATTGCGGGCGACGCTCGAGACGAAAAAAGTCAGCGGTCTGTATCATGCCGGTCAGATCAACGGCACTTCGGGTTATGAAGAGGCTGCCGCGCAGGGCATCGTGGCGGGCATGAACGCTGCCGCGCGAGCACTAGATCGTGGAGAGGTTTCTTTCTCTCGCGCAACATCGTACATCGGAACGCTGATCGACGATCTCATCACGAAGGGCACCATGGAGCCATACCGCATGCTGACGTCGCGGGCCGAGCACCGGCTGTTGTTGCGACATGACAACGCAGACGAGCGGCTCACACCCCTGGGACGGCGTACTGGCTTGGTCGACGACGAAGCTTGGGCAGCATTTGAGGATCGCATGCGCGCGCTGCAGATGGAAAGTGAGCGTGTCAGCAGTACACGGCTGAGCGCTCAGGCAGCAGCCTCGCTTGGGCTGACCGCCGGTGTGTCGCTTGCCGAGGCACTGCGCCGGCCGGAGCTATCGTACGCTGACATTGCCGGCGACGAGGGATTGCCATTTGAGCTCGGAGAGAGGGTGGAGATAGCCCTCAAGTATGAAGGCTACATCCGACGACAAGGCGTTGCAGCCGAGCGCCTTGCCAAGGGGGATCACGTAGCCATCCCTTCGAGCTTCCCGTTTGGGGCCTGCAAGGGTTTGTCGCGAGAAGCAAGTGAGAAGCTATCCGCGATGCGGCCAGCTACGCTTGGGCAGGCAGGCCGAATTCCTGGGGTGACGCCTGCCGACGTTGCCGTTCTGAGCGTGCACTTGCGAAGACGGCAAAGCGAGGCCGATCTCAGCCGCGACGCGTGACGCATGCCGAGGGGGAGCAGCTCCGGCGCGGGCTGGCGGCCCTCGGAATTCCGAGCGGGTCATGGACCATAGCGAAGCTCCTTGAGTTTGGCTATCTGCTGCTCGAGGCGAACCGCATCACCAACCTAACCGGGGCGAAGACCATCGAGGCGGTCATCGGCGAGCACATTTTGGATAGTCTCGCGCCGCTGCAGCATATCTCAATGAAGGATCCGGTGGTCGATGTGGGGAGCGGCGGCGGCTTCCCCGGGATTCCAGCAGCGGTCGTCTATCCGAACAAGCGGTTCATCTTGATCGAGCCCCGTGCTAAAAGGGCAGCGTTCCTCGAGCATACCATCAAGCGCCTGGACCTTCCAAACGTGACCGTCTTGAAGAGCTCGGCGCAAGGTTCAGGCGCTCGCCTGCTCGCTGGTGCCAGCGGGGCCGTGTTAATGCGAGCAGTGGCCACTCCGCAAAAGTCCTTACAGATCGGTTTGCCGCTGCTGGCTTCTAAGGGAACGCTGCTGCTCTTCGAAGGCCGCGCTGCCGCCCCGACGGCACAGGATCGAATGACAGCCAGAAAGCACAG
>JAFANK010000076.1 GCA_019232725.1 Vulcanimicrobiota bacterium
CGCGACGCCGCATGCGACGATCGCAAGCGTCGGCAAGCCGGGTTGAAATCCGGACGCCGCAAAGGCCGAACAACTCGTGCCGCACGCGATGACCAAAAGTGACGGATCGTGACGGCGCAACATCGCGATCATCTGGCGCGCGAACGCCTCGACTTGCGGTAGCGCCCGGTCGCCGTACGGCATGCGCGCCGTATCCGCCGCGTACACGATGTCCGCATCCGGCAACGCCTCGCGCAGCGCCGTGTAGACCGACAGGCCGCCGAGCCCGGAATCGAACATGGCCACCCGCCGTGCTCGTGCCGTCACGATGACGGTGGACCGCCCGTGTAGTCCTTGACCCCTTGTGCGATGCCGGCCGCGATGCGATCGATGAACCAGCTCTGCGTGAGCAGCGAAGCGTCATGCGCATTGCTCAGATAGGTGTTCTCGATCAACACGGCAGGCATCACCGTGTGGCGCGTGACGTAAAATGCCTCGCGCATGACGCCGTCATCGCCCGCGCCGGTGGCGCGAACGGCCGCAGCCTGAACGGTCTGCGCGAACGACCGGTCCGCCGGCCGCCAATAATAGGTTGTGAGACCACTCGGGGCGCTTGAGACCGACGAGTTGATGTGCACGCTGATGAAAAGGCGTGCGCCCGCGGCATTGGCCACGTCGCAGCGCGCTTGCAGCTCCTGGTGGTCATCGCCATTCGGGTCGCCGACCTCGTAGTCGCCGTCGCGCGTGAGCACCACGCGCCAGCCCGCGTGTTGGAGATCGGCTTTGAGTTTTTGCGAGATCGCGAGGGTGAGATGGCTCTCCACAAGCCCGTACTGCTGATTCATGGCGCCGGGGTCGTTGCCGCCGTGCCCTGGGTCGATGACGATGAGATCAGCGTGCTTTGGGCCTGGCGTCACGGCGACATTGGGCGCCGCCGTCTGCGCAGGCGCTTGCATCATGCCGATCCCGCTTTGGGGTGCGTCGACAGGCGGCGGACTCGCGTGGATCTCGATGCCCAGCTGGTTTGGTGCGCCTTGGATCGCACCGATCACCACATCGACGGGTTGCGAGGGATCGATGATGACGCGCACGACGTGATCGGGCGTGATCAAATGCTGACTGATCTTGACTGACCGCACTTGCGGGAGTTTGACCGCGATGTCACGCGCTGGGCCGATCAGCGCAGCAGCAGAGATGTCGATCCAGAAACGGTTATCCGGCGCCGCGAGCCTGTGCCACTCAAAACTCACCGGGCCCGTGACCGCTAAGGTAATGCGGCTTGCGTCGGTGGTATCGGTGACAAAGATATCGGTGATCTTCTGCAACGGCGATGGGCTTGGACCAGGACTCACCTGCGCACCCGGCTCTTCTGCTCCGCTGGGGACGGGCGATGGGCTACCGCCGACTTGCGGCGCGGGGACGGCAGTCGGAACGGGCGCTGCGGTCGCGACGGCGCCGCGCGCCGCCGGACTCGGCACAACGGTAGGCGCTGGGGTTGGCACAGGTGTTGGAGCTTGTGTCGGCGGCGCGGTGGGCATGGCGGAGATATGCACGGCCGGAGCGATCGCTACCGTGCTCAGCGCGAGATCTTTCTCATTGTGCGCCAAGACGAGCGCCATCTGCGAACTGCCACCCACGCGGTGCGCTGCGTACTTGACGCCATGCATCACCTCGATGGTCAACGTCGTGATGGGAAACCCCGGCGGACCTTGTTGCGTCAGCGACGCTGCTTTGGCTTCGCGGCCGCCAAGCGTGACGTGCGAACCCGCGGCGTTGGCAAAACCCGGAAAGGTGAGGACGAGCGCCGGGTGTTTGGGCGGACCACCGAGCGAGGACCGCCAGGTCAAGGGAGCGCTCGCGATGATCTCGACGATGGTGCGCTGCTGACCGACGCGCCGCTGCACCGAAACGATCTGCGGCGAAAATGCGAAGGCCTGATGGAAATGGCGCTCGTACAATCCGAGCCCGGTGGTGAGCGGCTGCAACGGTATGTACAGCTGCGTGCCCTGGTAGAACGGTCCGAACGGCATGGCACGAGAGCTGTCATCCACGCTCAACGCATTGCTTCCTACGGTGAACGTGATAAGTGTGCCGTCCGCTCGCGTGAACACGACGAAGCGGGTTCCCGGCTGGAATTGCATCTTCGCGCCGAGGATTTCGAGCATAGACCCAAGCCCTGGGTCGTCGACGCGCACCACCGGGGCCCCACGGAAGCTGCCGAGATGCTCGAAACGCACCTCGCGCCCTGAGACGAAGACCTGATCGGCAAGCGCCGTGACCGGCACCGCAACGGGCTGCGCTGCTGCCATCCGTGAAACGCTGGCGAGCAGCGCGCAGATGCATGCCGTAACCCGCAACAGCTTCATTGCGCGAACGTGTCCCTCGTCAAGGGCTCGTCCAATTCGAAGTGGCCGCCCGGCAGCGCCGCGCGCTTGTTGCCGTCGACGAGGACTTGCACGCTTGTGATGCCGGGCAATGACGTCATGGTATAGGTCAGCGACTTGAAAAGACCAGCCTCGTCACCGGCCCCGCTTTGAAACGAGCGTGCGATCGGGCCGCTCAAGTTCACCGTCGCGACGCTGCCGTCGATGTTGACGGTCGCCTGCGTTCCCGATGGGAACAAGACCAAGCTGTCGCGGCCCACGCTCGGTCCTGCCAGCAGCTGGTTCAATGCGTACGTTGCCAAAGCCGGTCCCTTGAGCTTAGCATCGGCGGTGAACGGCATGCGGACTAGCTGATCGCTACCCGCTTTGCAATAATAGATGTTGACTTGAGAAGGCGGCGGGGTGGTCGCGTGGCGGGCGCAGCCGGCGACGATGATCAAAACGGCGAGCAAGGCTGCCGAGGCGCGCGTCCAGCGTAACCTCGAACGAATGAGAACCGTCCCCCTAAATTGGGCGCCACTCAAGTGGCGCCTCTACAGCGCCCAAGCTATGGTGGAGGCGACCGGAGTTGAACCGGTGTCCGAAATGACCCCCACGGCAGCATCTACAGGCTTAGCTCAGGATTTTCACTCGCGACACGTACTCCCCCGAGCGGGATTACCGCGCCGCCAGCTCCGATCGATTTCCCGGCTGCATCAGAGCACCTGCATCCGGTATCCGTACTTAGTGACACCTACGGGCCCGTGACGGAACCGTTGCCCCGTAAGCGTGAGAGCCTAATTAGGCTGCCAGTGCGTATTCGCTGTTCGCGTTTATACGTTGTCCGATCGTTTTAGGAGGGCTCGGAACTCCGCCTGCTTCTCCCGCCAGAGCACATCCCGTCGAAACCGTGACGCCCCCGCGAAAAACGGACCGGGTGGTCCGCGTAGGCTCTATTGTACACTATCGCGCGGGGCATGACAAGGATGCGGCGTTGCTCAGCCACGCCGCTTGAGCGCTACGCCAGCGCCGGCAGCTACGTGCGCCGGCGCTCCATCTCCACGTCCTTGATGATCACGCTGATCACCCACGAGATCAGCGACGTCACGATCGCAGCCCAGAAGGCGGCCCAGAAGTTGGGAACGTGCCAGCCGGGCAGCCACTTGAGCACGTAATAGAAGATGACGCCGTTGATGATCAGCGTGAACAGCCCGAGCGTGAGAACGACGAGCGGACAGCTCAACACCATGAGCAGCGGCCGTACGAACGCGTTCGCAAGACCGAGCACGAGCGCGCCGATCAGCGTATCGGTGACGCTGTCGGCGTGGATGCCCATGAAGTTGAACTGTGAGATGAGGAACAACGCAAGGGCGTTGACGAGAATTCTAACGAGAAAACCCATGGGGACCGGAGTTCACCCGGCCGTGCGGCCGTTCCCTTTATCCTCGGCAAGCGCGTCCTTAATGGCGCTGGCAAGCTCTTCACTGATGCCCGGCACGGCTGCAAGTTCCCCAACGCTGGCGCGCCGCACGCCAGCTGCCGAGCCGAACATGCGCAGGAGCTGACGCCGGCGAGCCGGGCCTATGCCGGGAACACCGTCGAGCGCTGATTCGGTCACCCGGCGTCCACGCAAACCACGATGGTACGTCACGGCAAACCGATGCGCTTCATCGCGGATGTGTTGCACGAGGTGCAGCGCAGGTGAATTCCGCGGCAGCACGACCGGAAGCTCTTCACCCGGCACGTAGATCTCTTCAAATTTCTTGGCCAAAGCCACGAGCGGCAAGGCGACGAGGTCGAGGTCTTCGAGCACGGCCTGCGCGGCGCCGAGTTGCGCCTGCCCACCATCGATGATCAGCAGGCTCGGCCGCTTCTCGAACTTGCGCTCCTTGCCGGGAGCGACCGCGGGCGCACCTGGCGTCAGGTAGCGCAATCGCCGGCGCAGCATCTGCTGCATGTTGGCGACGTCATCGTTGCGCTCATCGCCTTGGATTTTGAAGCGCCGGTAATCGCTCTTGCGCGGCACGCCGTCTTCGAAGACGACCATCGACCCGACCACGTCGCGGCCTTGCACATGCGAGATGTCGTAGCACTCGATGCGCTGCGGCAGCGCCGGCAGACCGAGCGCGGCAGCGAGCTCTTCCATCGCCGCCGTCGCGCGCTCGTCCGCGACGTGACGCTTGGCGAGGTGGTCGGCAAGATGCTGCTCTGCGTTGCGCTGGACTTTGCGCATGTATTCTGCGCGCGGACCTCGCTCGGGAACCAAAATACGCACGCGATTGCCACGCACGGCCGAAAGCGTCCGGGCCAGCTCGTCAAGACCTGGGATGCGGTCTTGCAGCATGATCTCTTTCGGTATCGCAGGCGATGCCGCATAGAACTGCGAGACGAACGCGGCCAGCACTTCACCCGGCGACCTGCCTTCCGTGCCCTCGACGAGGAAATTGTCCTGGCCGATAAGTTTGCCGCCGCGGACGAAGAACACGTCCATATTCGAAATCCCTTGGCCATGCGCACCCGCGATGAGGTCCATGTCCACCTGGCTTTTCCAGACGACCTCTTGGCGCGCCATGACGCGTTCCAGATCGGCGATGCGATCGCGCAACCGTGCCGCATGCTCGAATGCCAACTGCTCGGAGGCGAACGCCATCTCACGGTTGAGCCGGTCGACGAGCACGCGATGGCGGCCTTCGAG
>JAFANK010000257.1 GCA_019232725.1 Vulcanimicrobiota bacterium
TTGCCGCAGCATCCGCAACCGCTCCCACGCTTTTCCAACCACGCACCGCCTACACATACTTCCGCTGGTGGGCATATGAGTATGGATCGGGTGGCCCGGGCGGCGCCGAATGCTGTCCGCCAGCCAATCTCTTCTCGGGTGAGAACCCGCCGGCTGGCGTCATCCTGACGTACTATCTTTCGCGTTGGACGGCGCAGGCGCCATCGCTAACGTTCGTGGACAGCGGCGGACGCGTTGTCGCTCACGCGACCGGATCCAATATGGCCGGTTTCAATCGGACGTCATGGGATCTCACCGAAGACGCGCCCGTGCCCTGGCGAAGCGCACGTCCCTGGAACCAAGGCCCGAGCGGGTTGACCGTTGTTCCCGGCACCTTCACGGTCCGGCTTGACGTCGACGGACAGACGCTTTCGCGCTCGTTCACCGTGCGGCCGGATCCCAGGGCGCAGTGGACGCAGGAGCAGTACGTCGAGCGTCATGCGTTCCTCTCTGGGCTGTATGATGAAGTCGCCCGGATCGACACGGCGCTCAACGATCTGGATTCCATCCGCGCTACGCTTGCGCGCAAGATGCAGATGTCACGAGCACAGAGCGGGTCGGAAGCTGTATTGGCACAGACAGCACGTCAGCTTCGTGAGGCGCAGACAGTAGAACACGAGTTCACATCAAACCCGCGCAACTCCGAGGACAACCAATGGAAGCCTGATAAACTGCGTGAACGGTTGCTGACGCTCATCGACACATACGCATTGCTTTCGCAAGGCCCGCCACTACCGGCGCACCGCCAAGAGGCAGCGGCAATCGCGCCGCTATACAATCGCGCGATGGCAGACTATCGACGCTTCAAACAGTCGCTGAAGGGAGATGCATAGGCATGAACACGTTTTGGACCGTCATCGTCGTCTTGGTCCTCATCTTGATCCTTCTGGCCGTCACGGGACATCTCAAACTCTAGCAATCCGATCGCATATGAAGCGTTCCTGGTGTGGCGAGCGTCACGCCGATAGCCGTTTTATCGACCCCGATAAGGGTATACAATAAGACCGCGAACGTTTTCGACTCTCGCGAAAAAGGAGGCCGGCGCCGTGGACGTTCTCATCCTGATTCTCGTGGTCTTGATCTTGCTCGCCGTCACAGGCCACCTGCACCTGTAAGGCCTGCAACCCCCTCACAAACAAAAGGCGCCGCATTCGCGGCGCCTTTCGTCTATGCGTCACCGTTGGGCTGTGCCGCGATCACATCTTGAACGACAGGCTGAAGACAAATTCGCGCAGCGGCATGAGCGCCGATGGTACGTACGCATAATAGTTGTCGCCGAAGTACTGCGGTATTGTCGGAACGCCCGTGTCGGCGCTCGTGCCGAGTGGGAACGTGTAGAACGAATTATCGCCGTACGAGAGGACGTTGTTCTTGGTCGGAAGCTCCCATGCATACCCGTGGTTCCCGACGACTGTGAAGACGTTCGTCCATAGGAAACTCGCCTTGGTGTTCTGTCCGACGTTGTGCGAGACGCCGAGATTCATGGTCAACCACCACGGGCCGTTGAGCGACCCGTACTGATCGAACTGCCCCGTGTACGGATCGGGTCCGACGCCGCCGCTGTAGGGCGCCGAAACGCCCTTGGGCAGCGGAATGCATCCTGGGTAGTTGTTCAGCGCGAGGTTCACGCCACCCGGAGATTGGCAGTGCTGGTCGGGAAAGCTCTGCGGATCACCATACGGATTGCCCGACTGGTAGTTGAAAGTCGGCGTGAAATCAAAACCGCGAACGTGCTCGTCGAGGTTGAGGTTCATGACCCACGCGACATCATAGGATGGCCCGGTCGACCCCGGTGCTTGTACGAGGGATGGCGAATACAGACCGTTGGGATCCTCGGGCGCGTAATTCGTGCCGTAACATTGATTGTACCCGATGATGCCGGTGCCGCTGCACGGGCTTGAGGCCGGTCCTGCAGTACCGTTGATGACGTCGATGACGTTAGGTCCAAGCGACCGTTCGAAGCGGATCTTTGAGTCGGTGTAGGTCACGGCGAGCGTGCCGCCGAGACCGTCACCCGATGGCTGCGCCTTGGATACCAAAAACTCAGCGCCCTTGATATTGGCAGCGCCGAAATTGTACCCGGTCACAAATGTCGGTTGCAGCGGGTTGACCGGGATGCTCAGTATCTGATTGCGTGTGACTCGGGCGTACGGCGTCAGCTTCACGGAGAGTCCCTGCCCGAGGTCTTGCTCGAATGACAGATCGTAGTTCGTGCTATCCTGCGGCACGAGATTGTGCACCGCAGTGAAGCCGAGCGGGTCGTAGAAGCGGTTGAGAATCCCCACGGTGACCTCTGGCCCGAACCACGGTGCACCGAGGTATTCATTGCCGAACGTCTCGGGCTGTTGCACGTAACGGCCCACGGAAAACCGGATCACTTGACGTGGGTCGAACGTGTACGTCAGACCGACGCGGGGGCTCAGGTAGTAAAAGTCTTGCGACCCAGTGACATTGGTCCAAGGCGCTTGGCCCGGTGCGACCATCGGCAACCCTTGCACGTTGTGCGGATTCACTTGCGCCTGCAAGGCATTGAGGAAACCAAAGCACGGCTCGGACGGGGCGTACGCGAAGCCGTGCAGGCAGTAGCCGTACTGGTTTTGCGCTTGTTCGGCGACGCCGTTTGGACCTGTGATCTGCAGCGGCATCAGCGGCACGCCGAAGTGGTCCCAGCGCAGTCCGAGGTCAAAAAGCCATTTGTCACTTGGTTTGTACGTGTCTGCGACGACGACGTCCGTGTTGACGGGATTGATGTCATTCCAGTATGCAAACGGTCCGCCGATACTGGAGACAGTCGTCCCAGGGACACAGGTGACCCAAAATGCGGGGCCGTCTTTCAGGCTCGTCCCTGGACCGTTGCACGCCACGGCGCCGATAAAACCCTGACCGTTCGGCAGCGTGTAAAAGTTCGTGCCGGGAAACGGCGTAATGGTCTGCGCAGAGGACAGATCTGGGAAGAAGTTAGACGCATAGTTGTAGCGGAGCGTGACGTCTTTGCTATAATCAGCATCGACGCGCAACAGGTTTTGTGCGTTCACCTGATTTTGATATTGAAGGGTGTAGCCGGTGGCGTTATCGTGGAGCTGATAGAAAGAGTCGCCGAGAAAACCATTGGTCGCCTGATCGAAATTCCATGCTGAGTAGAGCGCATATGCATAAAAACGCAGAAACGACGAGCTGCTGAACGATCGCGTATACTGCAGCTTCTCGACGGACTGCTCCGTGCTCTGACTGTCCACATAAAAGCTCGGTATGGGTC
This sequence comes from Vulcanimicrobiota bacterium, assembly GCA_019232725.1. Lineage (GTDB taxonomy): Bacteria > Vulcanimicrobiota > Vulcanimicrobiia > Eremiobacterales > Eremiobacteraceae > JAFANK01. The sequence continues at coordinate 3,296 of JAFANK010000257.1, forward strand.
CTGTGCCGCCGCCGGCAGATGGCCAGGTGTACTGGCCAAACGAACCGGGAGCAGGTGCAGAGCCCGCCCCGCCGGTGAACGGCTGGTTGACGGCGCCTGTATATGGGAAGCCGGTGGGCCACAAGAATTGACCCGAGGAATTGATGCTACCGCCCGTTCCTTCGAAATAGAGCGCGGGGTCCATGAACACGCCCGCATACAGGAACGGGTTGCCCGTACCGCCGACGACGTAGAGGGCTTGGAGATCGTCTTGCAGGCCGTTATGGTCGATGCCCCAATGCAGATTGGCAACGGTATCCCGTATGGACGACGATGGATTGGGAAACGATTGCCAGGCGCCTTGCGAGATCGGCATGTTCATGATGTGTGGAACCGAGCAATCAAGATTCCACACATTGGGGTCGATCGGTGAGCTCGAATTAAAGGGCGTGCTCGTGTTGAGAAACAGCTCTGTGTTGAATGCGCCACAGCCCGGATCGTTCGCAGGCACGTTGATGCTCGTGTTATCGAGGTTCGAACGGTTGACCCACTGGTAGTCGGAGTTCACCGCAAGCGTGGAGACGTAATAGCTGAACCGGCGGTCGGGCGTCGCGCCGAAGACGTCGGCTTGCAAGGTGTGGTTATAGACGGGGCTTCCGGCGATAAGCGTGAGGTCGGCCCCGCCGGGATACGTGCCACGCCGGTATACCTCATTGATGTAGCCTGACATGGAGCGGCCGGCATCGGCCGGTTCACCGCCCGTGTACACCTCGAGGCTCGCGAGGCCATTCGTCACGAACGACGTCGCGTTGGCAGCGTCGAATCCGCGGTTGAGTGGAATGCCCTCGAGTTCGAACCCGATCTGGTCGTTCGATCCGCCACGCACGCTGAGGGATCCATTGCCAGCGTACCCGCCACCCGAACCAAGCGTACGCGTGATGCCGGGGAGCGAAGCCGCCACCGCGTTTTGGCTGTACAGCGTCTCCGCACCACCCGCGCTTCCCTGATAGGACTTGATCGCGTTCGCGTTCACCGCGTACAGGTCGCCCGTCACCGTCTTGCTGACGACGCTCGACGTGGCGGTGGTGAGCACCTTCCCAATCGTCTTCGCGGAAGCGCGCAGGACGAGATTGACGTTCGAGGTTTGGCTCGTCTGCACCGTGACGCCGTACACCGTCGCCGTGTCGAAGCCGTCCTTGCTCGCGGTGACGCTATACGTATCCGGCGAGAGGTTGAGGACGGCATAGAACCCGTGCGTGTCGCTTTGCGTCGAGAGCGATTGTGAGGGCGATGCGACCGATACCTTGGCGCCTGCCAATGGATCGTTCTTCTCGTCAGTGACGTGGCCCGAGATGCTGCCGGTGACACCTGCATCGGAGCGGGCCCAACTCCCGAGCCAGAGCGCAAGAGCGATGACGAGAAGCCGACCGACGCGCGCTACCGACATACTGCACTCTCCCTACAATTGGACAATCGCTTGGTTCCATGGAGGAGCCCAGCCCTGCTACGCCATCACTGGCGCTCTTTAAGGGTGTCCCTCTCGCGCGGGGGATATTCCTTTGAACGAACGAGTGTCAGCGACGCCGTCGAGGGCGTTTTTTGATGTCACGATATTGCCGCGGCGCACGCTCGTCAAACGGACGCAAGCGATCGGCGCGACGGAGCGGGGGCTCTTCTTCATCAACGCGCCCTGCGCTGCGATCCCATTCCGATGCCTGACGCCAAAAATCGATGATCTTCTGCTCGAGCGATGCGGAGAAGCGCTGCGCTTCAGGCGCGAGCACTGGTGCGCTCGTGTCGGCCGCGATGCCGTCGCCACTTTTGACCGCTTCACGGGCGTCGGCCGCAGCGAGCGCGAGGCGCACGCGGCGTCCGTCTTCTTGCGCGACCACGAACGGGAACTGTGGGTGCCGGCCGCTGACCACTGCGCGTCTGACCCGGTCAATACCCCGGTCGCTCGCCGGCAACATCGCTAAGCGTCCATCATCAAGACGGACGACGCAGCCGAAGCGGCTGCAATGCACCACGCTGCCGCGCACCTGATGCATGGTTACTGGGGAGCCGGGGTGGCCTGGGTGACTTGGATGAAGACCTCATGCGGCTTCGTGAGGCCGAGCTGCTCGTGGATGATCGGGACCAGATACTCAGGATCGTGCAAGCGGACGACGCGCGTCTGTAACTTGCCATTGGCATCGGTCAAGTCGGCGTTTTGGCTTTCGACGTCGTGGATCTGACGGTGCAGCTCGGCATTACGCACACCAGCGTGCCAGATCTGCACCGCGATCGTACCGCTTAGGAACAGCGCCACGAGCACAACGAGCGAGCGTCCGGCGACCGTTGCCGCGAGAATGGCAACGCGGCGTCCACGCGATGGTCGTCTATCTCCGCGCGGTGTGCGCGCGAAGCGGATGATCTTGTGCGTGAGGCTACCGCGCCGCGGTGTCATGGACGAGTTCGACGTGTGCGCCGATGCGCCGGAACTTCTCATAGCGACGGTCGACGAGCGCCTCTTGGCTCAGCCGCAAAAGCTTGCGCAGGGCTTGCTTGTCGGCCGCCAGCGTGTCGTGGATGACGCGCTGAGGATCCTGATGCGCGCCGCCCAGCGGTTCGGGGATGACTTCGTCGACGATGCCGAATTCGAACAACTCATCTGACGTCAGCCGCAGGCGCTGGGCCGCCTCTTCCGCACGGCTCGCGTCGCGCCACAGGATCGACGCGGCGGCTTCCGGCGAAGCCACGGAATAGATCGAATGCTGCAGCATGATGATGTGGTCGCCGATGCCGATCGCAAGCGCGCCTCCGCTGCCGCCTTCGCCCGTGATGTTGACGATCACCGGCGTGCGCAAGCCCGCCAGTACTTTAAGCGACGCTGCGATAGCTTCGGACTGGCCGCGCTCCTCGGCGCCAATGCCGGGATACGCGCCAGGCGTATCGATAAACGTCACGAGCGGGCGGCGGAACTTCTCGGCTAAGCGCATGATACGCTGCGCCTTGCGGTACCCTTCGGGATGCGGCATACCGAAGTTGCGATAGAGGTTGTCTTTTGTGTCGCGGCCTTTTTGCTCACCTATGACGAATATCGGTAGGTCATCGAGATAGGCGTAGCCGGCGACCACTGCAGGATCGTCACGAAAACCCCGATCGCCGTGCAATTCTGTGAAGCCATCGAGCGCGCTGATGTAGTCCATCGCAAGCGGGCGTTTGGGGTGCCGTGCGAGGTGCACGCGTTGCCACGGTGTCGGATTGCCGAAGATCTCAAGCTTGAGCTGACGGGCCTTTTCTTCCAGCGCAGCGATCTCAGCGGAGAAATCAACCCGCTGCGTCTCATTGAGCTTTTTGAGACCGGCAATCTTGGTCTCAAGCTCGACGAGCGGTTTCTCGAGTTCGACGATGACGTTCATGCGGGCACCGCCTTATCGGTGAGGAAGTGCAGCAGACGCCCCAGCGCTCCTTTGAGCTCTGTTCGCCGCACCACCATGTCCACTTGCCCGTGCTCGAGCAAGAACTCGGCGGATTGGAAACCTTCCGGCAGTTTTTGCCGGATGGTCTGATCGATGACCCGCCGCCCGGCGAAGCCGATCGCCGCACCCGTTTCGGCGATGATGACGTCACCTTGAAAGCCAAATGACGCTGACACACCGCCCGTCGTGGGGTCGGTGAGCACCGTGATGAGCGGTAAGCCGAGCGCGGAAAACCGTTCCGCAGCAGCCGTGGTCTTGGCGAGCTGCATGAGGGCGATGACGCCCTCTTCCATGCGGGCACCGCCACTGGCGGTGACCAACACGACCGGGAGCCGTTGGCGTGCGCATTCTTCGATCAGCAGCGTGACTTTCTCGCCGACCACACTGCCCATCGTGCCGCCCCGGAAGAAGAAATCCATGACGCCGAGTCCCGTGCGAACACCTTCGATCGTGCACAAGCCGACGACGACCGCTTCGAGCAATCCGGATTTTTGACGATCGCCAGCGATCTTATTGGCGTAGGGCATGCGATCGGACCACGTGAGCGGGTCGCCCGTGGCGAGCAGCGGTGCAAGCTCGTGGAAATCACCGTCTGCCAAAAGCGCAATACGGTCAAGCGCGTGCAGCCGGAAATGGTGACCGCAGCGCGAGCAGATCCACAGGCGTTCGGCGAGGTCTTTCTTATATAAGCGCTCACCGCAGGATGGGCACATCTCCCACAGCGCGTCGTTTTGGGGTTCAGGCTTCGCGCCGCGGCGGCGCAGCCAATTGGGCGTTGGTGCCAACTCGTTACTCCTGCTCGCGTGCGGCCCGCGGAGGTATGACGCTGGCGTGCTGTCGTCGCCCCGCACCAGCGTAGATCTTGCCGAGCTGTTTGAGGTAGTTGACGATCTCGCCTGAGTTGAGCTTGCTCGACCCGTGCCGGCGATCGGTGAAGACGTACGGCACTTCCTTCGCTTTTTGGTACTTCCCTTTCATGACGACTTCTAGTCCGATTTTAAAACCAATCGGATCGAGCGTCACGCCTTCGATGACCGACCGTTTGCAGAACAGATATCCGGATGTGATGTCGCGGACGCTTGTGAGCGGCATGGCGAGCATGATCGCGACGCGCGACGTGACGCGCCGGCGCCACGGCCAATTGGTGATCCCGCCGCCAGGGATGTAACGACTGCCGATCGCCAATTCGCACTCACCACCGCGAATGGCTTGGATCATCGCCGGGATGATCTTGGGATCGTGACTGAAGTCGGCGTCCATCACGCCCACGATGGGCCCATCACACGTCGCCCAACCGTCGATGACCGCGGAAGCGAGCCCGAGCTTACCTGCCCGGTGCACGCAGCGCACGGGATAGCGCGATGCAAGGCTATCCACGAGTGCACCGGTGCCGTCGGGCGAGTTGTCGTCGACGACGACGATCTCGCCATTGATGCCGGCGCCGGCAAACACATCGGTCAGCGCCGAGATAAGTTGCTCGATGCCGCCCGCTTCATTATATGTGGGGATGACGACGGAGACGTCGTACGGTGCTGCCACTGGTTTCGTACGTTCAGGAGAGCGTAGATTTTGACCTGCGGGACGTGGACTTACCACCAGCCGCGCAGCGCGGCAACCGCCGACAGCATTGCAGCAGCGGCGGTCTCTGTGCGCAACACTGTCGGCCCGAGCGAGACGAGCGCACCACCGGCCTCGCGTGCGAGTCGCAGTTCGTCTTCCGTGAAACTTCCTTCCGGTCCAATGACAAGCGACAGCGCGCGATCATCGCTTGGCGCTAATGCATCCGCAAGGCTGTGCGCTCTTGCACCTTCGTACGCCACGAGCGTGGTGCTCGCCTCAGCGGCACGGGCGAGCGCGGCGTTAAACTCGAGGGCCTCGTCGACTTCGGGTACGATCAGGCGCTGCGACTGTCGTGCTGCCGATTTGGCGATGCGCCGCCAGCGCTCGAGCTTCGCCTGATTGTCGCCACCGTAGGAGCGCGCGCACCGGATGGGCTGAATGCGCGCAGCACCGAGCTCCACGACCTTCTCGA
>JAFANK010000320.1 GCA_019232725.1 Vulcanimicrobiota bacterium
TCTCGTCGCTCACGATGACGAGGTTACGGCGCACGGCGATATCGGCGATCGCCTTGAGCTTGTCACGCGAATAGACAACACCGGTCGGGTTGCTCGGATTGTTGAGATTGATGACTTTGGTCTTCGGGCTGATTGCTCTCTCGAGCATGGCAGGCGTCATCTCAAACCCAGTCGACGCATCGGTCTTGACGATGACCGGTGTGCCGCCTGCAACCTTCACCATTTCTGGATAGCTGACCCAGTAGGGCGCCTGGATGATCACCTCATCGCCTGGGTCGAGCAGTACCATGAATGCGTTGAACAGCGAGTGTTTGGCGCCGTTAGAGACGACGATCTCGTCCGAGCTATAGTCGAGCCCGTTCTCACGCCGGAGCTTATCCGCGATAGCCTCGCGAAGCTCCATGATGCCGGCGGCTGCCGTGTACTTGGTGAACCCCGCATCGATCGCCGCGCGCCCACCGCTTTTGGCGGTCTCGGGCGTATCGAAATCCGGCTCGCCGACGCTCAAGTTGAGGACGTCGACGCCGTCAGCCTTGAGCTGTTTGGCTCGGCCGTCGATCGCCATGGTGGGCGACGGAGAAAGATTTTTCGCGCGTTGATTCAGCATACCGCGAGATTAGCGCCCCGCTCCGTGCTACCTTGTGGATAGATGTGACATGCAAACGGGCCCGAAGGCCAGGTGCGACGTCGCTAGATCGGCGGGAGCGGCTCGCCGAAACGGAAGACCGCGCTCCGCACCGTGTCGCCGTTGAGCCGAACCAGACGGACGCCCGGCGGCCGCTCGTCTTTACCGAAGCGCGGCGAGTTCGGCTTGAACTGAAAAAATGTGGACGGTGCGCTCAAGTATTGCGCGCCGTCGCGCGCGGTTTCGAAAACCTGGTGGATATGCCCGAACAAGACGGCGCGGACTTGTGGCGACGTGTCGAGGATCGCCAAAAGCGCGTTGGCATCGGAGAGCGTCATCGGATCGAGCCATTCGGAACCGACCGGCATCGGGTTATGGTGGACGATCACGATCGTCGGTGTCCGCGGCTCGGCAGCGAGCGTCGTGCGCAGCCATGCTCGTTGCGCGTCGCCGAGCGCGCCGCCGTCCTCGCCCGGAATATGGCTATCCAGCAAGATGAAGCGCCAGCCCAACGCTTCAAACGTCTGCATCAGCTTTGCGTTGGGTCCGAGCTCTTTGTCGCACAGCACTTTTGAGAGCACCTGCGGGTCGTCATGGTTGCCGGGGATATAATAGACCGGCACGCCCAGGCGCTCGACCTTGCGGCGCAGCCGCTGGTACGACTCCACCGAGCCGTCACTCGAGCAGTCACCGCTGACGATGATGAAGGCCGGGTGGCCGTCAAGCTTGCGGACCTCATCCAGGGCACGATCCAGCATCGGTTCCGGCGCGACATCCCACAGCCGCGTCGACGGATCTTCAAAAAGATGCGTGTCAGAGATCTGGACGAAGAACGGTTCACGGACCACTTGTATGTGATTCTCTCCTGTCTTGGTGCATCCGTGTGTTTGACCAGCAGGTCATCGTCATGTGACCACCTGCGGGCGCAGCAATGCGAGCAACAGCGCTGGAGCTTGGCGGGTGTGATGCCGGATACCCTCCGCCGGCTTAGAAGCTCGCGCCGTATGTGATCTGTGGACGGAAGGACCAATAGCTGCGCAGGACGCCATACGGCACAGCAGTCGTATACGAGTTGAAGGACTCGGTGAAACCCACAGACGGTCCATGCCGGCCGAGCACGAGGAAGCCTGCTCCGCCAGCCAGTGCGATCGCATCATTGTAGTACTCTCGCTGCGTGTCTTGCGAACCTGACAGCCGCACGTATATCTGCAGCGGGTAGGTGCGCGAGCCAAATTCGCGTCCACGCTCGGCCTCGAAGTACATCAACCCGTTGCGGTACCGGCTGTAGTAGACGAAGTCGCCGAAGAACGTGCCGAAGTATCTGTTCGCTCCGCTGGGGGGCACGTTCCACTCGCGATCGTACTGCACACCGCCGCGACCGTCGAAATGCGAGGACGTGGGCAAATCCTGGATAGCCGGTCCGAAATCAAACGACGTTCCGATTTGCGCGAAGAAGCGCAAACCGCTATTGGTTTCCAGCTGCATGCCCGCTGCCGCAAGCCCGTAGTTGTCGTTGAATGTCTGCGGCAAAACGCCGGTCGTCGTCTGTGAATCGCGTTGGAGCAAGAGCTCCGCATATGGCCGGATGGGCGCTGAAGGGCCGAACGGTTTGGTGAAGTCCGCTGAATAGAACGTATCGTTGGAGTACGAGTCGTGCAGCGCATACGCCCAGACGAAGCCGGCATCATCGGCGCGTGCTTGTGTTCGGATGGCGATGAGGATGAGGGCCAGCGCCAGTATGCCGATCGAAAACCGCGTGCATTTCTTCATGGTGATGAAGTCGAAGTGGAGCGCCAGCGGAGCACGGTTCGCCTTTCGTGCGCGTAGTTCACGAGCCACAGGTAGTGATCGTCGCCGCCGACGGCGCGAATATCGGTCCCGGCAGTGACGTCAGCCGCCTCTTTGACGACGCCGCTTGTGGGATCGATGCCGAGCAGCCGGTTTGATTTTCTGTCCACTGCATACAAAAGGCCATGGGCATAGGCAAGCCCCGCAAAACGGCCGACGTCGTCACGCTTCCAGCCCGGCGAATCGTTGGGAAACGCAAAAGGGAGTGCTTGCGCCGTGCCGCGATCGACCGCGTAGAGCGCGCCATCTTCGGTCAGCCCCACGGGCTTTCCATTGACCATCGCCATGCCGACGAACCAGGCCGCGTCTTCATCGAGTGGAGTGGTCTTGACGTCGACCGCGGTTGAGCGCTCGATGCGGAAGCTCACGAGACGCGCTTGCCCGCCGTCCCACCACCCTTTTTGTTGGTACGCAAGGAAGCTGCCATCCGCCTCGGGCATGAGCGCCACCGCGAGCACGGGTTGTCCTTCGCGCCCCGTTTGCAGTGCTTTGACTTCGACGACCTCTTGCACTTTGCCGGTCATCGCATCCAGATGGTAGATGAATGGCGCCGCGTTGCCGGCGACCCAAAACGAATTCGGCATGCCCAGCACGCTGCGGCAATCCACCCAATGGTAAGCCGGGGAGATAGACGGCAGCTTGATAGCCCCATCCGTGAGCACGCTGACATCGGGATCATACGTGCGCGGGCTCTCCCCGATGCGGGAGAACCAGTACGGCGCATCTGCCTGTGAGGCGGCGGCTTCGGTTCCCGGCACCACCACAGCGAAAGCCGTGTCGATACCGGCGCGCCGCAATGCGGCCTCGATATATGGCGTGAG
>JAFANK010000334.1 GCA_019232725.1 Vulcanimicrobiota bacterium
ACGGCACGAACTACACCTATTCGCATCCAGGCCAGATCGCGATCGACCGTACGCTGCACTCCACGCGGTCGCACTGCCACAAGATCCTCGGCGCTGGAGAGACCGAGACGATCGTCTTCGACCTGCCGGCAAACGTGGTGCAACCCCGCCTACTCGTGCGCGACACGCTTGGCTTCGAAGGGTTCCTCGGAGGGCTACGCCTGCGGCTGTACTACGTAAAGCCGGCCTTCAATCTGCGCTACGATTAACTCAAGCGAAGATCGCTCGCCGCCCTACACCAAAAGGGTTTACGATGGATTGTCGACAATCGACAATCCATGCAGAAACAGATCCAGCCCCAAACCTTGGAACGGGCATCCACGTCAAAACGCGTTGCTGGCTACCTCAGAGAACGCATCGAACAAGGCACCATCGAGCCCGGGGAGCGGTTGAACGAACTCGCCTTGGCTGGAGAACTGGGCGTGAGCCGCAGTCCGATTCGTGAGGCGCTCGCTCAGCTCGCGGGCGAAGGCCTCGTACGCGTCGTCCCCTACAAGGGCACATTTGTCACGGCGCTCAGTGCCGAGCGCCTGCAAGACCTGCTCGACTTCCGCCTTGCGCTGGAACAATTCGCTGTCCGGCGCTCACTGGAACATGCAGGTCCTGATGAGTTTCAGCATTTCGAAACTCTCGTGGATCGGATCGAAGCGTGCGCAAAGAGCGCCGACCTTGTCGCCGCGGTGGACGCCGATCTTGCCACGCATGAGTATCTGATCGCCATGGCAGGGAACGCGCTGCTTGGAGAAACGTATCGATCGATGCTTGGTGAGCTTCGCCTGTACATTGCACAGACCAGCCGCCACTATGAGAACGCTGCCGACCTGGCGACCGAACATCGCGCGTTGCTCGCAGCCATGCGTGCCGGCAAAACGGAAGACGCGGTTGCGCTTATCGCCGCACACATCACGCACGGGTTCAATCGCGCCATTGAGGAGACCAAATGATGTTGACCGCGCAGAGCACCAAAACCGCACGACCCAAGCATAAGGAGCTCGTCCTCACGCCATGGTCTGTCCAAGGATCGCTGGACATGCCGACGATCGATCGCGCTGAGGGTTCGTGGCTGTACGACACCGAGGGCAAACGCTATCTGGACCTCTCCGCCGGCTTAGTCGCGGTCAATCTCGGCCACGGGCATCCGACCGTGATCCGCGCGATCGCAGCGCAGGCATCAAGACTGTGCTACGCTGCGCCGGCCTTCTTCAATGACTTGCGCGCTGAGGTCGCTCAGGAACTCGCGATCTTGGCACCGTGGCCGGAAGGCGCGCGCACGTTCTTCACTACAGGCGGCGGGGAGGCCAATGAAGATGCGCTCAAGATGGCGCGCATGATCAGCGGCAGGCACAAAGTGCTGACCGCCTATCGTTCATTCCACGGCTCAGCCCCCGGTGCCGGTACGCTCAGCGGTGAAAACCGGCGCTGGTTCAACGAGCCTGGCATCCCCGGCGTCATCCACTTTTTCGCGCCGTTCCCGTACCGCAGTCCGTTCAACACGGCGGATCCTGCGGAAGAAACGCGACGAGCGCTTGAACACCTCGAACTCGTCCTCACCTACGAGGACCCGCAGCGGGTGGCCGCTATCTTGCTCGAGCCCGTCGTCGGGTCAAACGGCGTCATCGTCTATCCGGACGGTTATCTCAAAGGCGTGCGCGAGCTGTGCGATCGCCATGGCATCTTCTTGATCTTCGATGAGGTCATGACCGGGTTCGGCCGCACGGGAGCGCCGTTTGCATGCCGTCGCTTCGGCGTCACGCCGGATTTCATCACCTTCGCAAAGGGCTGCACGTCGGCGTATGTGCCGCTCGGCGGCGTGATAGTCCGGGAGCGGCTTGCTAAATATTTCGACGATCATGTGCTTGGCTGCGGCCACACGTATTCGGGCCATCCGCTGGCGATCGCCGCTGCGCATGGCGCGATGCAGGCATACCGCGAGGGCGGTCTGTATGAACGCGCGCTAGAGATCGAGACCTGGATGCGTGACCTGCTCGGCGGGCTATCGCAGCGCTCACCGCTCGTCGGCGACGTGCGCGGCCTTGGAGCATTCTTCGCAGTTGAACTCGTGCGCGATCGCGCGACGCGTGAACCGCTCACCGCGTGGCAAGGGACAAGCCCGGGACCTCTGCCTGCCATGCTCAAGACGCTGCGTGAGCGTGGCGTCTATGCATTCGGCCGATACAGCGTCATCCTCATTACACCGCCGCTGGTCATCACACGCGACGAGCTTGCCTTCGGCGTTGACGCGCTGGCCGCATCGCTCGAAGAGCTCGCGCACACGCTCTAATCCGCACAAAAGAGGATCTGATTATGGCAACCACCACGCAGACAACACCAACGCCGGCCTCGAGTCTGACGACACTTGGTCACTATATCAACGGCGCGGCAAGGACCGGAACTTCAGGCGTGTATGGCGATGTCTGGAATCCCGCACGTGGCGAGCGCAGCGCCCGCGTACCATTCGCAAACGAGGCTGAGGTCGATGCAGCGGTCACCGCTGCCAACGCGGCCTTCCCATCGTGGTCAGAGACGCCGCCACTACGACGCGCCGCCGTGCTCTTCAAATTCCGTGAGGCGCTGCATGCCGATCTTGCGCGCCTGGCCGCGATCATCACCCGCGAGCATGGCAAGACGCTCGATGACGCCAAGGGCGAACTTACCCGTGGCATCGAGGTCGTCGAATTTGCCTGCGGTATCCCGCAGCTGCTCAAAGGCGAGATCACGGAAAATGTCGGGCGTAACATCGACGGCTTCACCGTGCGCCAACCTCTTGGCATCTGCGCCGGCATCACTCCGTTCAACTTCCCGGCGATGGTGCCGATGTGGATGTTCCCCATCGCCATCGCCTGCGGCAACACGTTTGTGCTCAAGCCAAGTGAAAAGGACCCTTCCTTAGCGCTTGAGCTCGCGCGCATGTTGAGTGAGTGCGGCGCTCCCGCCGGCGTCTTCAACGTGGTCAACGGCGGCAAAGAGGCGGTGACAGCGCTGCTCGACCATCCACTCGTGAAAGCCATCAGTTTCGTAGGATCGACGCCTATCGCTGAGTTCGTCTACACACGCGGCACCGCTCATGGCAAGCGCGTGCAAGCGCTCGGCGGAGCCAAAAATCACTTGGTGGTGATGCCTGACGCCGACCTCGAGCAGGCGACCGACGCGATCGTGGGTGCTGCGTACGGCTCTGCGGGAGAGCGCTGCATGGCAATCTCGGTCGTGGTGACAGTCGGCGATAGTGTCGCGGACGAGCTCGTCCAGCGCATAGGCACGAAATTGGCCGCCCTGAAGATCGGCGATGGCATGACGCCTGGTGTCGAGATGGGGCCGCTCGTGACGGACGAGCACCGCAACCGCGTGCGCTCGTATATCGAGGTCGGCGAAGGCGAGGGCGCGCACGTCGTCGTGGATGGAAGGACGCACGCAAGCAGCGCTTCGGGCAGTGGCTTCTTCCTTGGCCCCACGCTTTTGGATCACGTCACGCCCACGATGCGCGTGTATCGTGAAGAGATCTTTGGGCCCGTTTTGTCACTCGTCCGAGCGCGCTCGGCGCAAGAAGCGCTCGATCTCGTCAACAGTCATGAGTACGGCAACGGCGTCGCCATCTTCACGCGTGACGGCGACGCTGCACGCTGGTTCAACCATAATGTGCAAGCGGGCATGGTCGGCATCAACGTGCCGATCCCCGTGCCCATGGCGTTTCACAGCTTTGGCGGGTGGAAGCGGTCGCTGTTCGGCGACCATCATATCCACGGCCCCGAAGGCGTGCGCTTTTACACGAGGCTCAAATCGACGACCGCGATGTGGCCGACGTCCATCAAAGACGGTTCGTCGTTCGTCATGCCGACGATGAAATGACCATGGGGTGCGGCATCGGGCGGTAACGAGCACCGCATGAACGACAACGAGCTCGGCATGGGCGCGAAGATCACGCGCCGCGATTTTCTCGACGGCGTCGCGGTTGCGGCGCTTGCCGGCGTCGCGAGTGGTTTGCCTGGCTGTTCCCCGCAGTCCACGACCCCACTGCGCGGTCCGGCCGCGATCGACTATCCACCGGCGACCACCGGCTTGTGGGGCCAAGACAACTCAAGTTACGCGGTGATGCACAAGATCCGCGATGGTGCGTTCTGGGCGACAGCTCCCGTAGCGGCCGCCGGCCGGGAGCACTACGATCTCGTGATCGTGGGCGGCGGTCTGTCGGGTCTCGCATCGGCCTACTTCTATCGCCAAGCGCGACCGAATGCGCGCATACTCATCCTCGAGACTCGACGCGACTTTGGTGGCCACGCCGGGCGCAACGAGTTCAACGTAAATGGACGTCTGCTGTTGAGCAACGCAGGCACGCAGTCAATGGAAAGCCCAGCAGAATACCGTCCTTCGGCAGCTCGACTTGTGCGCGAGCTGGGAATCGATGTCAGCCGCTTCTACCGCTATTTTCAGCAGCACCGGTATGATGGTTTATCGACCGGCATTTTTTTCAACCGGAAAACATTTGGCCGAGACTACTTCGTCGCCGGCGCCTACACGAGACCGTGGTCAGACATTTTTGCCGGCGCACCGCTCTCGCCCGACGCCAAAGCCGACCTCATCCGCATCCATACGCAAGGGATCGATTATCTACCGGAGCTTTCGCCAGCGGAGAAGGTCGCGTATCTCAAGACCATCTCGTACTCGACGTTCATGACCAAACACGCTCGCTGCAACGCGGGCGTATTGCCGTATCTGCAGGATCGGCCCTACGATTTGTTCGGCACCGGCATTGAAGCGGTATCGGCCTTTGACTGTTTCAACGCCGGCGACGATTACGGCATGGAGTATCCGGGATTTCAGGGCATGGATCTCGGTTTGGGCAAGGGCAAATGGCGCCGCGAAAAACCCGAACCATACATCTTCCATTTCCCTGACGGCAATGCGTCGATCGCGCGCATGCTCGTGCGCTCGCTTGTGCCTGGCTCGATTCCTGGCTCGACGATGGAAGATATCGTGCTCGCACCGTGCGATTATCGTAAGCTCGATGACCCCGACAACCAAGTGCGGATCCGTTTGAATGCCACCACTGTAAAGGTAGTACACGATCCAGATCCATCGCGTGCTTCCGGCATCCAGTTGACGTACGCGACCCCGCATGGACTCCAAGGCGTGAGCGCAGCGACCTGCATCTTAGCGTGCTGGCACGTGGTCTCACGGCTGATCGCGCCCGAGCTGCCACCGGGGCAAAAAGAACAGCTCGCATACTGCGTCAAGGAGCCGTATGTCTACACGCACGTCGCGCTCGACAACTGGAGAGCGTTTAAAAAACTCGGCGTCTATCAGATCCTCGCACCCACGAGCTACCATTATTTCACAATGCTCGATTATCCAGTGGACATGGGTGGCTACCAATCTCCCGCGTCTCCTGACGATCCGATGATCCTCTTCATGTTGCGTGCGCCGACGAAATACGGGCTCCCGCCAAAGGAGCAGTACCGCGCCGGCCGCTGGGAGCTCTTTCGCACGCCGTTCTTTGAGATCGAGCGTAACATTCGGCAGCAGTTGGGGGCGATGCTCGGTAGTGCGGGGTTTGATCCGGCGCGCGATATCGCTGCCATCACGGTCAATCGATGGTCCCACGGCTACGCCTATGAGTACGATAAGACGCTGTGGGAACACTGGGCACCTGGCCAACGACCGTGCGATCTCGCGAAGCGACCATTTGGACGAATCTCCATCGCCAATTCGGATTCAAGCGGTGCAGCCTTCACCGACACCGCCATCGACGAGGGCTACCGCGCTGTTGGTGAAGTCCTGCGCTTCGGCTAGTCGGCGCGACACTTCGAGGGCAGATATCGGATAGCGCTGGCTGTCAACAAAATGGTAAGATGACCGGCAATGCGTCAGCAGCAGCAACACATGACCTCGGCGGACTGGCTCTCACTGATCGTGCTGTCGATGTTCTGGGGTGGATCGTACTTTTTTTTCAAGATCCTCGTCGCCGAAGTGCCGGTCTTCACCATCGTGGCCGTGCGCGTGGTCGGCGCCGCGCTCATCCTGGTCGCGATCGTCTATCTGCGCGGAGGCTCGCTCCCATCTTCGCCGGCCATCTGGGGCGCGTTCGCCGTGGTGGGGATCTTCAACAACATCGTCCCGTTTTGTCTCATCATTTGGTCCGAGTCACAAATCTCTAGCGGCCTTGCAGCCATTCTCAACGCCACAACGCCGGTGTTCAGCGTGTTGCTCTCCCATTTTTTGGTCGAACATCAGCGGCTGAATGCGCATCGCATCGCGGGTGTTCTTATCGGCCTGGCTGGTGTCTGCGTGCTAATGGGTCCAAGCGCGCTGCTCGGTCTTAATCTCAAAAGCATTGCGCAGTTAGCGTGTATCGTGGCGGCCCTTTCGTACGCCTGGGTCGCCATTTACGCCCGCAGGTTCAAGGCGCTCGGCGTGTCGCCGCTTGTGACTGCAACCGGCCAGGTGATAATGTCGGGCGCCATCATCACACCCGTGGCTTTGCTCGCAAGCCGCTTTCAGCCGTTCCATCAAGCTCCATCCGCAGCGGTGCTCGCCTCGTTCGCCGGCCTCATCCTGCTGAGCACGGTCTTCGCCTACATCCTGTATTTCAAGGTTTTGTCGAGCGCCGGGGCGACGAACGCCCTGCTGGTCACCTTCTTGACACCGGTGAGCGCACTCTTGTTGGGGGCTTTGGTCTTAGGCGAGCGCCTTGTCACAAGCGATATCGTCGGCACGATCCTCATCTTCATTGGCCTTGCGGCGATCGACGGAAGAGCTTTGAATCTGCTGAGAAGGCCGACCGTTCTCACACAGCGGCCGCGTTGATTTTCGCTCGCAGCGTCCGCCCGCCAGCTTCATCAAGATCATTCGAGATCCAAAGGTTTTAGCGCGCCCGTCGGAGGGAACCTCAAGCAGCATGAAGCTTCTTATGCTGTCGGTCGTTAGTCTCGTGCATTGTGTGGGCTTAGCGACCTGCATATGATGAAGCAAGTGCTCCTCAAGGTGGCGATGATCGGCCTCTTCACGATTGGTTGGGGCCTCGTCTGGCAGTCGGCTATCCACCCCTAGCCTCAAAGGAGTCGCGTCCGCTCGCTCGTAGCGGCACGCAAGGGGGCTTGGACTTCCATGAAAATGCTGAGAGCGCTAACAGGAGGCGCCGCGGCGCTGGGCGCGGTTGCGACGGGCGCACTTGCAATTGGAGCAGTAGCAATCGGGGCGCTTGCGATCCGCCGGCTTGCCGCTCAAGACGTCGCACTTGGAAACGTGCGGATCCGCAAGCTCATCGTGGACGAACTTATCGTCAACGAACAGCCTAACGTCTCGGATTCGTAACGGCCAGTGAAGCTTGATGTCAACAAGACCGTAGATCTCTTCAAGCGATACGACATCCGCGGCACGGTCCCGGATGAGTTGACCCGCGATTTCGTCTACCAGGTCGGACGGGCGTTTGTCGCGCGGTTTGATCTCACAAACGTTGTGATCGGCCGCGACATGCGCGAATCCGGTCAGGCGCTCTTTGAAGCGCTGGCCGAAGGCGTCACCGACCAAGGCGCAAGTGCTACCTACATCGGGATGGTCTCAACCGATGCGCTCTACTTTGCGACTGGGAAGTTCGGTTATGACGGCGGCGTCATGATCACCGCGTCGCACAATCCTGCGAACTACAACGGCTTGAAGTTCTGTCTCAAAGATGCGGTCGCAGTGTCGCTGGAAACAGGGCTCGGCGATATGCGCGATCAGATCATCGCGGGCACGATCCCGTCGAGCGCAAAGCGAGGGTCGTCTTCAGAACGCAATATTTTGGAGGATTTCGCACAACACTGCCTTTCCATGGTCGATCAGCACACGATTAAACCATTCAAAATAGCCGTCGATGCGGGCAACGGCATGGGTGGTTTGACGACGCCGATCGTCTTCAAACATTTGCCGTGTGAAATCGTGCCGTTGTTCTTCGAGCTCGATGGCAGCTTTCCGAATCATCCGGCAAATCCCATGGATCCCGCGAATAAGGTTCAGCTCCAAGACGCGGTGCGCAAGCATGGCTGCGATCTCGGCGCAACCTTTGACGGCGATGCCGATCGGATGTTCATCGTCGATGAAAAAGCCGGCCTCGTCGACGGCGGCATCATGACCGCGCTCATAGGGCTGAATACGCTCAATCGCTTTCCGGGCTCCAAGATCCTATACAACCTCATTTGCAGCCGGTCGGTACCCGAAGTGATCGCTCGCGCCGGTGGCATTCCGGTGCGCTCACCTGTCGGCCACTCCATCATCAAGCCGATCATGCGCGAGCAGAACATCCCCTTTGGCGGGGAGCACTCAGGTCACTATTATTTCCGCGAGAATTGGTTTGCAGATTCAGGCATGATTGCGCTCCTGCACTGCCTTGAGCTACTCAGCCGATCATCGAAAACGATTAGCGAGTTGATCGCACCGATCGACACACGTTTTCGCTCCGGCGAGATCAACTCAAAGGTGGCCGACGTCCAGAAGGCCCTCGACGCAGTCGAATCATTCTATGCAAAGCAGGGTGCACAGATCGATCATCTTGATGGCGTGACCGTCGATATGAAAGACTGGTGGCTCAACGTGCGGCCGTCAAACACCGAACCGTTGCTCCGTCTGAACGTCGAAGGCGACACAAAATCGTTGATGGAGCAACACCGCGACGAAGCATTGTCGCTCATCGCATCGACCGTTGGGAAGACATGACCTTGTCGGGGCGGCCTTGCCACCGCCCGGAACTACTGCGATGCGATTACAGCGACGGCCACTTTTGGTATGCTCGTACCGCGTCCAAATCGAGCAAGCGCCATAATAGTCAGCGCGGCGAGACCTATCGTGCCGGGAAGCACCCATGGATGAGGATTGTCTGCCGGAATCGGCACAACGGACGCTATGTTCAGTAACAATATTAGGCCTCCAAAAACGATTACCAGCCAGTCACCCCAATGGTAGCGGTAAGGTTTGACTGACTCGCCCCAAAGGCGCAGCTGCGCTTCGGTAACGTTATACTGGATAATGGCAAATGGGATAAACGCAAGAAAGGAAATGTACCACCAGTCAGCCGGCAAGAATTTGTATGAAGCCGCTATTACGGCGCCCAGAATCGCCAGCACCACGATGGGCACTTTTGGCCTGAGCCGCGCTTGGTCTACGCCAGCCGTAACCTCGTTAAAGAGCGAAAAGTATTGGTAGATGTTGTATATAGGCAGTAACATGAGTAGTGTGTTTCGCCACGGCTTTGTTGTCTTTAGCTGCAAAGCGGCAGTGACTTGCCAGAGTTTGAAAAACCAGTACAGACAGTAGACGCCTCCCGAAACAAAGCAGAGCACGGCAAATTGGGCCGCGGACGGAGTGTACGCAAATGAGGGTGCGACCGGCAAAGCAGCTGGGAGCGGCTCACCGCACGCGCAGTCCAACG